>SCUY01000012.1 GCA_004322525.1 Lysobacter sp.
CGGCCAATGGTCGGCGCCAACCCAGCCACGCAGCACGGCGATCACGGGCATCGCGACGAGCGCGACCGCGATCAACCAGGCGACGAGGCGGAGCATCGCGTTCATGCGTCACGGCCTCCCGCATCCGGCCCGAGGCTCGACTCGAGCACGCGCCAGCACAGTTCCTCGAAGCCGATGCCCACCTCGCGTGCGGCTTTCGGCACCAGCGAATGGCTGGTCATGCCCGGCGCGGTGTTCACTTCGAGCAGGTAGAACTTCCCGCTCGCGCGATCACGCATCACATCGACGCGACCCCAGCCGGTGCAGCCGGCAGCGTTGAACGCCTCCACGGCGATGCGGCGTATTTCCGCCTCGGCCTCGCCATCCAGCCCCGGGCAAAGGTATTGCGTGTCCTCGGCGATGTACTTCGCGTTGTAGTCGTACCACTCGCCCTTCGGCACGATGCGGATGGACGGAAGCGCGTGGTGGCCGTCCGTGGTGCCAAGCACCGCGACGGTGAGTTCATCGCCGGTGATCAGCTGCTCCATCAGCAACTCGCCGGGATAGCGCGCCGCCAATTCGAGCGCCTGCTCGAGGCCGGCATCGTCGTGCACGCGCGAGACACCGACGCTGGAGCCTTCGCATGAGGGCTTGACGATGACCGGCAGGCCCAGTTCCCGGGCTGCCACGTGCACGTCATCGCCCTTGCCGAGCCGCACGTAGCGCGGTGTCGGCAGGCCGAGGCTGAGCCAGACCTGCTTGGTGCGGATCTTGTCCATGCTCAGCGCTGAGCCGAGCACGTCGGAACCGGTGTACGGCACGCGCAGCGCCTCCAGCAGGCCCTGCAGCACGCCGTCTTCGCCACCACCTTTGTTGCCATGCAGGATATTGAAGACCCTGTCGACGTCGCCGCCGCGGATCGCCTCGACGAGCGCCGGAATGCCGTCCACCGCGAACGCCTCGACGCCGCGCGCACGCAGCGCTTCCAGCACGTTGCGGCCGGAATCCAGCGAAACTTCGCGCTCGGCACTGGTGCCGCCCATCAACACAGCCACGCGACCGAAGACCGCGGGGTCGCTGATGCGCGGGGGCACGATGTCGATGCTCACTTGCTGTCTCCCTCGAAGCCGTGCGCGGCGATGTGCTGCGCGGCATGTCCGATATCGCCGGCGCCCATCATCAGCAGGAGATCGTCCGGCTGGAGGACATCGGGCAGCACGCGGGCGAGGTCGGCCGCGCCGCTGACCACGATCGGGTTGGCGCGGCCACGTGCACGGATCGCGCGCGCCAGTGACTTGGCATCCGCACCCGCGATGGGTGCTTCGCCCGCCGGATACACCTCGGTGAGCACCAGCACGTCGACATCGGACAGGACCTGCGCGAAGTCGTCGAACAGGTCGCGGGTGCGGCTGTAGCGATGCGGCTGGAACGCCACCACGAGGCGCTTGTCGGCCCAGCCACCACGCGCGGCGGCGAACACCGCATCGAGTTCTTTCGGATGATGGCCGTAGTCGTCGACGAGCGTGACCGTGCCACCCTCCACCGGCACCTGTGCGAGCAGGTTGAAGCGGCGGCCGATGCCGGCGAAATGTTCCAGGGCGCGACAGATCGCCGCCGGCTCGACGCCGAGTTGCCAGCCCACTGCAGCCGCGGCGAGTGCGTTGAGAACGTTGTGCCGGCCAGGCAATGCGAGCGTGACGTTGCAGCGCACCCCATCCGGCATGCACAGGGTGAATCGCATGCGCGCGCCCTGCTGCTCGACATTCTCGGCGCGCATGTCAGCCTCGGGCGAGAAGCCGTAGCTCAGCACGTGCCGTGCCGTCTGCGCGGCCAGTCGCGCGACTTCCGGGTCATCGATGCACAGCACCGCGAGCCCGTAGAACGGCAACCGATGCAGGAATTCGTCGAACGCGGCGCATACCTTGGCGAAATCGCCGCCGTAGTTCTCGAGGTGGTCGGCGTCGATGTTGGTGACGACCGCGATCTGTGGATTCAGGCGCAGGAAGCTGCCGTCGCTCTCGTCGGCCTCGGCTACCAGCCATTCGCCACTGCCGAGCTTCGCATTGGCACCGGCGGCGAGCAGCTGGCCGCCGATGACGAAGGTCGGGTCGATACCTCCCTCGCCCAGCACGCTCGCGGTCAGCGAGGTCGTTGTGGTCTTGCCGTGCGTGCCTGCCACTGCGATGCCGCGTTTGAAGCGCATGAGCTCGGCGAGCATTTCCGCGCGTGGAACTACCGGAATGCGTGACGCGCGAGCCGCTACCATCTCGAGGTTGTCGGCCTTGATTGCGCTCGATACGACCACACAGTCGGCGCCTTCCACATGCGTCGCATCGTGGCCCTTGTGCACGGCAATGCCCAGGCGCGCGAGACGACGCGTCACCGCATTGTCGGCATTGTCGGAACCCGACACCTGGTAGCCGAGCGTGCACATCACTTCGGCGATGCCACTCATGCCGACGCCACCGATACCGACGAAATGCACGCGCGCGCCACTGGCGGCGCTGTTGTCGAGCAGGCGGTGGCGTTGTGAAGGATTCATGCGGCGCGATCCATGGCGATCTGTTCCATCAAAAGGTCCGCCACGTCCGATGCGGCATCCGGGCGGGCGAGTGCGCGCGCGGCATTGGCCATCGGAAGCAGCGCTTCACGGCTGTCGAGCGAGCGCATCGCCTCCGTGAGCTGTATGGGGAGGTCATCGCCCTGCCGCAGCAGGCGCGCCGCGCCACGCTCGACGAGGAAGCAGGCGTTCTTGGTCTGGTGGTCGTCGACCGCTTGCGGGAATGGCACCAGCAGGCTGCCGACACCGGCGGTGCAGAGTTCGGCCAGCGTCAGCGCGCCGGCGCGGCAGACGACCAGGTCGGCCCAGGCGTAGGCCGCGGCCATGTCTGCAATGAACGGTTCGACAGAGGCGCTGACGCCCGCATCGCGATAGGACGCGATCGCGTCGTCGCGCATGCGTTCGCCACACTGGTGTCGCACTTCCCAATGTGCGGGCGATGCGGCGAGCGCGATGGGCACGGCGCGGTTGAGCGCGGCGGCGCCCTGGCTTCCACCGAGCACGAGCAGCCGCATGGGTCCGTCGCGGCCGTCGAAGCGCTGCGATGGCGGAGGCACCGCGGCGATCTCGCGCCGCACCGGATTGCCCACCACCTGCTCGCCCGCGAAGCTTCCCGGGAAGCCGGTCAGAACGCGGCGTGCCATGCGCGACAGCACCCGATTGGTCATACCCGGCGCACGGTTCTGCTCGTGCACGAACAGAGGAATGCCGGCGAGCCGCGCAGCGAGACCGCCCGGCCCAGCTGCGAAACCGCCGAAGCTGACGACGGCGCGTGGGCAACGACGCGACAGCACGCGACGCGCGGCGGCCACGGCGGACAGCAGCTTGAAAGGCGCGGCCAGCAGCGTCGCGATACCTTTGCCGCGCACGCCACGGATCGCGATCGTGTCGACCTCGATGCCCTGCGGTGGCACCAGCCGTGTCTCCATGCCGCCTTCGCTGCCCAGCCAGCCGACCGCGACGCCGCGGCTGCGCAGTTCATGCGCGACCGCCAGGCCCGGGAATATGTGCCCGCCCGTTCCGCCGGCGAGGATCATCACCCCGACGTGTCGCGCACTCGCGATGGCGACGGCTTCGCTCATGCGCTGCTACGCCCGAAGGTGGGTTCAACGCGTGGCCGCAGGCGGCTGGTGCCGCGTGAATCCGGTCGTACCGGTGGTGCAGGTGCCGGCGTGGCGACGGCAGCCGGACGCAGCGGCCGTCCCGGTGTCCGCGACGGCGCATCCGGCGACGGTACGTCGGGCTTCGGTACGACAGGCTCGCCACGCAGGCGCGCGACCTGGCGACGTGCGCGCTCGAGTTCGTACGATATGCGCAGCAGCAGGCCCATCGCCGCGCAGGTCATTGCAACGCTGGAGCCACCGTAGGAGATCAGCGGCAAGGTCAGGCCCTTGGTCGGCAACAGGCCGAGGTTCACGCCCATGGAGACCGTGCTCTGCAGCCCGATCCACAGTGCCAGGCCGAAGGCGCAGTAACCGGCGAAGTGGCGGCGCATCTCGACGCACTTGAGGCCGATCCACAGCGCGCGACCGACCAGCCCGGCATACAGCGCGATGACCAGGCAGACGCCCGCGAAGCCGAGTTCTTCCGCGATCACCGAGAAGATGAAGTCGTTGTGTGCTTCGGGCAGATAGCCCGGCAGCTTGTGCACGGATGCGCCGAGGCCGACGCCGAACCATTCGCCCCGACCGATCGCCATCAGCGCGTTCGACAGCTGGAAGCCGTCGCCGAAAGCATCCTTGAACGGGTCGCGGAACGAGGTGATGCGACGCAGCCGGTAAGGCTCGGAGATCGCCACCGCCGCGAGTATCGGCAGGCCCGCCATCACCGGCGCGAACATGCGCGGCATGTTGGCGCCGCCCAGCACGAGCATGCCACCGGTGATCGCGAGCAACAGCGCGGATGAGCCGAAGTCCGGTTGCAGCAGGAGCAGCACGACGAAGAGGATGACGACGCCGATCGGCTTCATCATCGCGCGCCACGTGGCGCTCACGTCTTCGGAAAAGCGCTTGAGATAGCTCGCCATCCAGACGATGAAGAAGACCTTGACCGCCTCCACCACCTGGAAGCTCGCCACACCGAGGTTGATCCAGCGACGCGCGCCCTTGACGCTCGATCCGATGCCCGGGATCAGCACCGCGACCAGCAGCAGCAGGCACAACGGCAGCAGCCACTGCGCATGGCGCTCGAGTGTCTTCAACTCGAAGCGCATCGCCCAGGCGGCGGCTGCCATGCCGGCCGCCAGGAAGACCAGATGGCGGAGCAAGTAGTAGTTCGGTGTCGGTGCCTGCGCGATCGAGGCAGAGCCGACCATCACGATACCCAGTGCGATCAGCGCGCCGATCAGCCCCAGCAGCCACGGATCGAAGCGGCCGGTGATGGCGTCGAGGCGCGTCGCCTGGCGGGCGGTGGTGTCCATCAACGCACCTTCAAGGTGGCGAGACCCACGAGTACCAGCACCACCGAGATGATCCAGAAGCGCACGATCACGCGTGGCTCCGGCCAGCCCTTGAGCTCGAAGTGATGGTGGATCGGCGCCATCTTGAAGATGCGCTTGCCGGTGAGCTTGAAGCTGGCGACCTGCATCATCACCGAGAGCGTCTCGATGACGAAGATGCCGCCCATGATCACCAGCACCAGCTCCTGGCGGACGATCACCGCGATCGTACCCAGCACCGCGCCGAGCGCGAGCGCACCGATGTCGCCCATGAACACCATCGCCGGATAGGTGTTGAACCACAGGAAGCCAAGGCCTGCGCCGGCGATCGCCGCACAGATCACGATCAGCTCGCCCGCGCCGGGCACCTGCGGGATCTGCAGGTATTCCGAGAACACGGCATTGCCCGAGGCATAGGCGAAGACGCCAAGCGCGCAGGCGACCAGCACGGTCGGCATGATCGCCAGCCCGTCGAGGCCGTCGGTGAGATTCACCGCGTTGGAGAAGCCCACGATCCACAGGTAGGCGATGAATACGAAGCTCACGCTCACCAGAGGCAGCGCGACCATCTTGAACATCGGGATGTAGAACGTCGTCGCGGCAGGAACATCGGCGGTGTAGTAGAGGAAAAGGCCCGCAGCAAGGCCAACGACCGACTGCAGGAAGTACTTGGTGCGCGACTTCATGCCGTTGGGATCGCGACGCACGATCTTGATCCAGTCGTCCCACCAGCCGATCGCACCGAAGGCGACCATCACCGCGAGCACCAGCCAGATGTAGCGGTTGCGCAGGTCGGCCCAGAGCAGTACCGAAGCCAGCACCGTGAGCAGGATCAGCGCGCCGCCCATCGTCGGCGTGCCGGCCTTGGAGAAATGCGACTTCGGGCCGTCGGTGCGGATCGGCTGGCCGCCGGCCTTGAGCTGGCCGAGCCGACGGATGATCGCCGGGCCCCACCAGAGCGACAGCGCGAGCGATGTCAGCGCACTCAGGATCCCGCGGAACGTGAGGTAGGTGAACAGGCCGAAGTGGCTTTGCAGCTGCTCGAGCCAGCGAGCGAGTTCAAGCAGCATGGGGAGAACCCTCGTGGCCGTCGGCCGGCAGCAGTGCGGCGACGATGCGGTCCATCGCGCTGCCGCGCGAGCCCTTCACCAGTACACGCACGCCGGAAGTGAGATCGGCGCGCAGTGAATCCGCGAGCGCCGCATGGGTATCGAAGTGGCGCGCATGCGCACCGAATGCGCGAACGGCCTCGGCGCTCAGCGGCCCGAGCCCGTACAGCCGCACGATGCCCGCTTCACGCGCGCGGACACCGGCCTGCGCATGCAGCGCGGCGGCATCATCACCCAGCTCGCGCATGTCGCCGAGCACCAGCCAGGACTCGCCGGGCATCGCCGCAAGCGTGTCGATCGCTGCAGCCAGCGAGCCCGGATTGGCGTTGTAGCTGTCGTCGATGAGGGTGGCGCCGGTCGACATCCGGTGCGTCACCAGCCTCCCTGCTACTGGCTGCGCGGCGTGCAGGCCGTCGACGATCGTGGCCAGCGCGGTACCGGCGCCGAGCGCGAGCGACGCAGCGGCGAGCGCATTGCGCACGTTGTGGCGACCGGTCATCGCGAGCCGTACCGCGGCCTCGCCTTCCGGCGTAACCAGCAGGAAATCGGACCCGCCCTCGCCCAGGCGGATGTCACGCGCGGTGACATCGGCGCTCGATTCCAGACCGAACCGGATCAGGCGACGGCCGGCGGCGCGATCGGCGAAGTACGGCGCAAAGGCATCGTCCGCATTGATGACTGCGACGCCGTCGGGAGGCAGCGCGTCGTAGATCGCGGCCTTGGTGTCGGCGATGCCGACCAGCGAGCCCATGCGCTCCAGGTGCGCCGCGGCGATGTTGTTCACCAGCGACACCTGCGGCCTTGCGATCGCAGTGAGATAGGCGATGTCCCCCGGTGCGCCGGCGCCCATCTCGTAGACGGCGAAGTCGGCGTCTTCAGGTGCGTCGATCACCGCCAGCGGCAGGCCGATCTCGTTGTTGCGGTTGCCGGGGTTGCCGTACGTGTGTCCCGCGCGCTCGAGGATCGCGAGCGTGAGCGTCTTGACGCTGGTCTTGCCGTTGCTGCCGGTGATCGCGACCACTTTCGCGCCGCGCGATGCTTGCAGCCCGCGTGCCAGATCGGCGAGCGCCAGCTGCGTATCGCCGACCTGCACCTTTGGAACGTCGCCGACAACGCGGGCGACGAGGGCTGCGCCGATGCCGGCATCGCGCGCGGCCTGTACATGATCATGCCCGTCGAAGCTGGCGCCCTTCAGTGCGACGAACAGGCTGGCAGCGCGCACTGCGGGATCGATATGCGCCAGGCCGCGCGTGTCGGTGAGCAGACGGTCGACGACGATATCCTCGCCCACCACGCGGCCGGCAGTCATCGCGGCAATGCTGGAAAGCCGCATCGGCTTCATGCGCAGACCTCCAGCGCAGCACGCGCGGTCTCGGTGTCGTCGAATCGATGCAGCACGCCGCCGATGTCCTGGTGGGACTCATGGCCCTTCCCGGCGATCAGCACGACATCGCCATCGTGTGCTGCGCTGATCGCATTACGGATCGCGAGCGCGCGATCACGCTGCACGATGGCGCCCGCGTCGGGCATGCCAGCGAGGATCTGCGCGACGATCGCATCGCCGTCTTCGCCGCGTGGATTGTCGTCGGTGACCACGGCCACATCCGCGAGCCGCGCGGCGATCGCACCCATCTGCGGCCGCTTGCCCGCATCGCGCTCACCTCCGCAACCGAAGACGCAGACCAGGCGGCCGGCGGTGTGCGGCCGCAGCGTCGCCAGCGCCTGCTCAAGCGCGTCCGGCGTGTGTGCGTAATCGATCACAACGAGCGGCTGCCCGTGGGTGCCACCAAGACGGTTCATTCGGCCATGAATCGGCTGCAGACGCGGCAACAGCGCCGCGATCGCAGCGGGCGTCTCCCCGAGCGCGTGCAAGACGCCAGCCACCGCGAGCAGGTTGTCGATGTTGAAGCGGCCCAGCAGTGGCGAATGGATGGCATACGTTTCGCCATCGATGCCCACATCGAACCGCAGGCCCTTCGCATCGAAGTGGAGCGACCGAGCCTGCACGGTGGCCCCCGCCTGTCCCCGCGAGCTCAGACCGATGGGCCGCACGCCGGCTGGCAGGGCCGCGAACAGCTGACGGCCATAGTCATCATCAAGGTTGACTACCGCGGCCCCGAGGCCGGGCCAACCGAACAGGCGCGCCTTGGACGCACCGTAGGCGGCCATGTCGCCGTGGTAGTCGAGATGATCGCGGGTGAGATTGGTGAACACCGCGACGTCAAACCGCACGCCGTCGACGCGACCCTGGTCGAGTGCATGGGAGCTGACTTCCATTGCCAGCGCCTGCGCGCCGGCATCGCGCATCGCGGCGATCAGCGCATGCAGCCGCAGCACCAGCGGCGTGGTGAAGCCGGTCGGCTGCAGCTTTCCATACAGGCCCGCGCCCAGCGTGCCGATGCTGCCTGCGGTGAGGCCCGCGAGCGTCTGCGCCTGCGCGATCAGCTGCACGGTGGAGGTCTTGCCGTTGGTGCCGGTCACGCCGACGACACGCATCGCGTCGGTGGCGCGCCCGTGGAAACGATGCGCCATCGAGCCCAGCTGGCTGCGCAGGCCCGGGACCGCGATCGCATCGGCCGGCACGGGATGTTCCGCAGGCGCAGGGGGTTCGAACAGCACGACCGAGGCGCCGCGTGCACGCGCGGCGTCGGCGAACGACAGGCCATGCGCGCCGAAGCCGCCGATCGCGACGAAAGCATTGCCCGGCGCGACATCGCGACTGTCCTGTACCAGCCCGGTGATCTGCAGCGCTTCGGGAATCCCGGGCACGTCGGGCAGCAATTCGGCGAGGTGCATGCTGCGTGTCATGGCGACACCGAGAGCGGCAGCGAATCGTCGGCGTCCACCGGTGCGGTACTGGCCAGCACCGGCGCGGTGGGCACGTTCCCGGAGGCGAGCGGCGCACCGCCGCGGGCGGCCTTGTCCTGCGCCGCGAGCCAGGTCTCGATGTCGTCGGGCGCCACGTCCAT
>SCUY01000074.1 GCA_004322525.1 Lysobacter sp.
GTCGAGCATCTCCGCATCCACGCGCACGGCGGACGTGCCGTCGAGATCGACCACGCCCGAGCTGCCGTCGACCATGAGATGCAGGCGCAGCGGCGTACTGCCGGGCCGGCGCGCGGCGAGCACTGCCTCGACCCGGGCGAGGCTGCCGGGAATGCGGAGATCCAGCCGCACCGACAGCCGCTGCGCATGCCGGCTGCACAGCTGGGCGTATTCCCAGCACCGTTGCGCTTTCAGCGCGAAGCCACCGGAGAAACTGTCCTCGCGCAGCCCGCCCTGCACCACCAGCAGCCGGTCGCGGCCGATCAGGCTGGCGTGCTCGGCATAGGTCTCGTTGAAGAAGGCGCACTCAAGCCGCCCGCGTCCGTCCTCGATCTGCACGAAGACCTGCGAATCCCCCTTCTTGCGGAAACCGGTGACCAGGCCGGCCACGGTGGTTTCCATTTCAGGGCGCCAGTTGCCACGTCCGCCGGTGTCCGGTCGCCCGGCCCAGATGCGATCGAGGTCGCCGAGGTGGAAGCCGATGAGGCCATGCACATCGTCGCGGTAGGGGTCGAAAGGATGGCCGCTGAGGTAGTGGCCCAGCGTGTCGCGCTCGGCTTCGAGCAGCCGCGCGATAGGCCACTCGTCGCAGTGCGTCAATTCGATGTGCAGCGCAGGGGCTGTGGTGTCGATGCCGCCGAACAGGGAGGCCTGGCCCGCGGCGATTTCCCGCGTGCGCTGGTCGGTCGCGCGCATCACTTCGGGAATCTGCATCATCAGGCTCGCGCGGTTACGGCCCAGCGCGTCGAGGGCCCCGGCCTGCGCGAGTGCTTCCAGCACGCGGCGGTTGAGCCGGCCGCCATCGCAGCGCTGGCAGAGGTCGAGCAGGTCGGTGAAAGCACCCGCGCGGCGCGCCTCGACGATCGCCTCGCAGGCACCACGTCCCACGCCCTTCACCGCGCCGATACCGTAGCGGATCACGCCCGGCGCTGTCGCTTCGAACATGTAGGCCGATGCGTTCACGTCCGGCGGCAGCACGGTGAGGCCCATCACCCGTGCTTCGTCCAGAAAGCCGGTGACCTTGTCGGTGTTGTCCATGTCGGACGACAGCACCGCGGCCATGAACTCGGCCGGGTAATGCACCTTCAACCACGCCGTCTGGTAGGCGACGAGCGCATAGGCGGCCGAGTGCGACTTGTTGAAGCCGTACTCGGCGAACTTCTCCATCAGGTCGAAGATCTGCGATGCCTGGCGCGGGTCGACACCGCGCTCGGCGGCGCCAGCCTCGAACTTCGCACGCTCCTTCGCCATCTCCTCGGGCTTCTTCTTGCCCATCGCGCGACGCAGCATGTCCGCGCCGCCGAGCGAATAGCCCGACAGTACCTGCGCGATCTGCATCACCTGCTCCTGGTACACGATGACGCCGTAGGTCGGCGCCAGCACGGGTTCCAGCGAGGGATGCGGATAGCTGACGCTGGTCACGCCGTGCTTGCGGTCGCACCATTCCTTGTCCATCCCCGAGCCCAGCGGGCCGGGGCGGAACAGCGCGGCGAGCGCGATGATGTCCTCGAACGTATCGGGCTTGGCGCGCTTGAGCAGCTCGCGCATGCCGCGTGATTCGAACTGGAATACCGCGACCGCGTCGCCGCGTGCGAAGAGCTCGTAGGTCGGCCTGTCGTCGAGCGGCAGCGCGATGATGTCGAGCGGCTCGATGCCTTCCGACGCGCGACGGACGTTGATGGCTTTGACAGCCCAGTCGATGATGGTGAGCGTGCGCAGGCCGAGGAAGTCGAACTTCACCAGCCCCACCGCTTCGACGTCGTCCTTGTCGAACTGGGTGACCGGATGGCGGCCACGGCCCTGTTCATCGTGCTCGGCGAACAGCGGGCAGAAATCGCTCAGCGGCGACGGCGCGATCACCACGCCGCCGGCGTGCTTGCCGGCGTTGCGGGTCAGATCCTCCAGGCTGCGCGCGAGGTCCAGCAGGTCGCGGACATCGTCTTCGGCGCGATAGCGGGTGATCAGGTCGGCCGATGCGAGCTCGGGGTTCCTGCGCGCGGCATCGGACTCGCCCAATGCATCGTCCAGGCCGATGCCGAGCGTGTTCGGGATCAGCTTGGCGATGCCGTCGACCATGCCGTACGGGTGGCCAAGCACGCGGCCGCAATCACGCACCGCGGCCTTCGCCGCCATCGTGCCGTAGGTGATGATCTGGCTGACGCGATCGCGGCCGTACTTGCGCGCGACGTAGTCGATGACCTCGTCGCGACGGTCCATGCAGAAGTCGATGTCGAAGTCCGGCATCGACACGCGTTCGGGATTGAGGAAGCGCTCGAACAGCAGGTCGTAGGGCAGGGGATCGAGGTCGGTGATGCCCAGCGCCCATGCCACCAGCGAGCCCGCGCCAGAACCACGGCCGGGGCCCACCGGAATCCCCTGTTGCTTACCCCAGTTGATGAAGTCGGCAACGATCAGGAAGTAACCCGGGAAACCCATCTTGATGATGACGTCGAGCTCGGTCTCCAGGCGCGAGGTGTACTGCTCCAGCGTGCGCCCCCCCGAGGGCGGTGCTTTCTCCAGCCGCGATGCGAGCCCGTCGCGTGCGCTGTTGCGCAGCCAGGATTCGATCGTGTGCTCGGCCGGCACCGGGAATGCCGGCAACGCATATTCCCCGAGCTTCATCTCGACATTGCAGCGCACCGCAAGCGCATGCGCGTTCTCGATGGCGTCGGGGATGTCGGCGAACGCGGCTTCCATGTCCTCGCAGGAGCGCAGGTACTGCTGCGGGCTGAACTCGCGTGGGCGCTTCGGGTCGTCCAGCACGCGGCCGGTGGAGATGCACACGCGCGCCTCGTGCGCCTCGTAGCCACTCTCCTCCACGAAGCGCACGTCGTTGGATGCGACGACGGGAAGATCGCGCAACGACGCTGCGTAGAGCGCGAACGAATTGAAGACCTCCTCGCCGGCGCGCCCTGTACGCGTGACTTCCAGGTGCAACCGGTCGCCGAGCAGTTCCTTCCAGTCGACCAGCCAGGCTTCGGCGAGGTCGTGCCGGCCGCTGGCGGCGAGCGCGCCGCCCAGGCTGTGCCGGCCGGCGAGTGCGAACAACCCGGCGTTGTCCTCGCGCAGCCAGTCCGGCCGCAGGACCACCCCATCATTGCGATGGCCTTCCATCCACATGCGCGACAGCAGGCGCGACAGGGTGAGGTAGCCGGTGCGGTCGCGGCAGAGCAGCGTCATGCGCGACGCGACTTCATTACCGTCGGCCAGCGCGATGTCCGCGCCGATGATCGGTTTGATGCCGGCGCTTTCGGCCGCCTTGTAGAACTTCACCGCAGCGAACAGGTTGTTGATGTCCGTCACCGCGACCGCTGGCTGCCCCAGCAACGCGCAGCGTTTCACCAGATCGGCGATGCGGATCGTCGAATCGTGCAGCGAATATTCGCTGTGCAGGTGGAGATGGACGAAGCGGGAAGCCATGCGACTGGAGCGACCGGCGCGGCGGCCCCGCAGGGTATCAGCCGGCCATCGCCGGGTCAGGACTTGACACCGCGACATCGGCGACGAGGTCCAGCAGGTTCAGCCCGGGCAGGCGTTGCGCATTGCGTACGGGCGCGAAGCTTCGGCGATGGTGCGGGCAGGGGCCGTGCTCGGCCAGAGCCGCAAGATGGCCCGGTGTTGAATAGCCCTTGTGCTGGTCGAACCCGTACTGCGGGAATTCGGCATGCAGCGCGACCATCAGCGCATCGCGATGGGTCTTGGCGAGAATCGAGGCGGCCATGATCGATCGGCAGCGCGTATCGCCACCGATCCAGGCTTCCGCAGCGCAGGGCAAGCCACGCGGCAATGCATTGCCGTCGATCCGGGCCAGTTCGGCCACGTGCGCGACCGCCTCGACGCAGGCGCGCATTCCCAGCATCGTCGCCTGGAAGATGTTCACCCGATCGATCGTCTCGACATCGATCGCGACGATATGCCAGGCGAGGGCGCGCTCGCGGATACGCTCGGCCAGCACGACACGTCGCTCGGCACTCAATTGCTTGGAATCGTTCAGCCCGTTGATGGGAGCACGCCCCGGTGCGAACACGACCGAGGCCACCACCACCGGGCCGGCCAGCGGACCGCGCCCGGCCTCGTCCACCCCGGCGATGCGCGCGGGCGCGGCCACGGCAGCGAGGTGGAAGGTCAGTTGCGGGGCGGCGTCAGCCATGGCGCGAGGATACGACCGCGGCCACTGCCGCAGCGGCCTGCATGGAGGCATCACGACGCAGTTCGTGATGCAGGTTCATGAACCGCGGCACCAGTGCGGCGGCCCGCGCCGGCTCCTCGAACCAGCGCAGCACCGCCTCCGCCAGGGCCGCGGGATTGCAGTCCTGCTGCATCAGCTCCGGTACCAGCGACTCCCCGGCGAGCACGTTCGGCAAGGCGTAGCGATCGACCTTGAGCATGCCGAGCCCTTTCACCAACCGGTAGGTCATTGGCGCGATGCGGTAGCCCACCACCATCGGGCGCTTTGCGAGCATCGCTTCCAGTGTCGCGGTGCCCGATGCGAGCAGCACCACGTCACTCGCCGCCATGGCCGCCTGCGCCTGCCCGTCGATCACCGTCAATGCATCGCCCAAGGCCGTGCGGTCCGGCGACACCGCGACCATGCGTTCGAATGCGATGCGCGCGGCCGCATCGGCCATCGGTGCAATGATCCGCAACCCCGGTAGGCGCGCACGGACGCGTGCCGCCGCGCCGAGGAAGTCGGCCGACAGGCGCTCGATCTCGCCGATCCGCGAGCC
>SCUY01000013.1 GCA_004322525.1 Lysobacter sp.
TCCCCGGTGCCCGCGTGCGCTACCTCGCCGAAATCGCCGAGCAGGGCCGCGGCATCAACCGCCAGATCGAGACTCAGGCCGAGATCGCCGACCGCGCGCAGTCGTTGTGGGAAGCGTTGAAGGACATCGGCGACGCGAAACTGCCGAAGGCGCTCGTCCTGTATGACGGCGACGATTTGGTAGCGCCGGTATCGACACGCCGAGCAGAAGTTCTGAACGCCAGCGCCGGGTCTGCACCCGCCCTGCAGGGCTTCGACGTTCCCGATAGCCCGTCGCCGGCGGTGCCGGTGCCAACTCCCGCGCCCGCGCCTGTGTCGACCGAACACCCCGTCGACCGCACCCTGCTCACCCTGCGCCAGCGCTACAACGATGCCATCCAATCCCTCAGCGCCGACGCCCTGAAACTGCTGCGAGCCTGGCCGGCGCGGCTCAAGTCGATCACCGACGAAGTCACCGAATACACCGTGCGCGACAAGGTGATCCGCGTCGAGAACTACCGCGAATCGCTGAGCCACCAGAAGATCCCCAAGATCGCCGCGCCCACGTACAAGGGCTGGGGCGAGCTGCTGGTGTTCCTGCAGAAGGAAAACCTGCCGGGCGCCTACCCGTACACCGGCGGCGTCTATCCGTACCGCCGCACCGGCGAGGACCCGATCCGCATGTTCGCGGGCGAGGGCACCCCGGAGCGCACCAACCGGCGCTTCCACTACCTCAGCCTCGGCCAGCCTGCCGCGCGCCTGTCCACCGCCTTCGACAGCGTCACGCTGTACGGCGAGGACCCGGCGCCGCGCCCGGACATCTACGGCAAGATCGGCAACTCGGGCGTCAACATCCCCACGCTCGACGACATGAAGAAGCTCTATTCGGGCTTCGACCTGTGCGACCCCACCACGTCCGTCTCGATGACCATCAACGGCCCTGCGCCGATGATCCTCGCGATGTTCATGAACACCGCGATCGACCAGCAGGTGGAGAAGTACCTGCGCGAGGACGACGCGCGCTGGCTCGCCGCCCGCGAGAAGATGGAATCCCTGTTCGAAGGCCGCCCGCGCCCGCTGTACGAAGGCCCGCTGCCCGAAGGCCACGACGGCCTCGGCCTCGGCCTGCTGGGTGTCACCGGCGACGAGATCGTCGAGCCTGAAATTTACGAGCGCATCAAGGCGGCCACGCTGCAGTCCGTTCGCGGCACCGTGCAGGCCGACATCCTGAAAGAGGACCAGGCGCAGAACACCTGCATCTTCAGCACCGAGTTTGCCCTGCGCATGATGGGCGACATCCAGCAGTACTTCGTCGACCGCAAGGTCCGCAACTTCTACTCGGTGTCGATCAGCGGGTACCACATCGCCGAAGCCGGCGCGAACCCGATCAGCCAGCTCGCCTTCACCCTCAGCAACGGCTTCACCATCGTCGAGTACTACCTTGCGCGCGGCATGAAGATCGACGACTTTGCGCCCAACCTGTCATTCTTCTTCTCAAACGGCATGGACCCGGAGTACACCGTCATCGGCCGCGTCGCCCGCCGCATCTGGGCCCGCGCCATGCGCGAGCGCTACGGCGCGTCGGCACGTAGCCAGATGATGAAGTACCACATCCAGACCAGCGGCCGGTCCCTGCACGCGCAGGAGATCCAGTTCAACGACATCCGCACCACGCTGCAGGCGCTCTACGCGCTGTTCGACAACTGCAACAGCCTGCACACCAACGCCTACGACGAAGCCATCACCACGCCCACGGAAGAAAGCGTGCGCCGCGCCGTGGCGATCCAGATGATCATCAACAAGGAGCTGGGGCTCAACTTCAACGAGAACCCCTGGCAGGGCAGCTTCATCGTCGACAAGCTCACCGACATCGTCGAAGAAGCCGTCTACAAGGAGTTCGAAGCCATCAGCGAGCGCGGCGGCGTGCTGGGCGCGATGGACACCATGTACCAGCGCGGCAAGATCCAGGAAGAGTCGATGTACTACGAGCACAAGAAGCACGACGGCAGCCTGCCGCTGGTGGGCGTGAACACCTTCCTGCCCAAGGAACACGGCGGCGACATCGTCACCGAGATCGAACTGATCCGCAGCACCGAAGGCGAGAAAGGCCAGCAGATTGACAACGTGGCCACCTACCAGGCCAACCGCAACGCACGGGCGGGCGACGGCCTACGCTTCCTGCAGAAGGCCGCCCGCGAGCGCCGCAACGTGTTCGAGGCGCTGATGGAGGCGGTGAAGACGCATAGCCTCGGGCAGATCAGCCATGCGTTGTATGAGGTGGGTGGGGAATATCGGCGGAATATGTAGCGATGTCATCATTGGCCAACTACGAAAGCATCCTGTCGGCCCTGCAAAGGGCCGGGGTCCGGTACGTCGTCGCTGGTGGTTTTGCCGTCAATCTGCACGGGTTTTTGCGTTTCACGAAGAACCTCGATGTCCTGATCGATCTCGCGCCTGCCAACGCCGCGTTGGCGATGGCCGTATTGGACGCTTGCGGACTGAAGCCGCGTGCGCCCGTGCCCCTTTGTGATTTCGCAGATGCGGACAAGCGCAGCGAATGGGCGGAGCAGCGCAACATGCTGGTGTTCCAGCTCTGGCACCCATCCGACCCGTTCTGCACCGTGGACATCTTCATCCGCAACCCGATCGACTTCGAGCGTCTCTGGACGCGGGCTGTCATTGCCCCCTTTGGCAATGTGGAGTGCCGCATCGCGGGCGTCGAAGACCTGATCGCCATGAAGACACTGGCCGGCAGGCCACAGGATCTGCGTGACATCGAGCAACTGCGGCGCATCGAAAGCCTGCAGGGGAGCGCGCCCAATGACGTTTGACGCGGTGGCATTCGGTGACGCTGCAGACGCGCATCTGCGCGATGCACTGTCCTTGCCGGTCGACCAGCGCTTGCGCTGGCTGCAGCAGGCCATCGCGTTCGGCGCCGCGACTGCACGCGCACGCGCGGCAAAAGGCTTGATCAGTCTCGGGCCGCATGGCGAACTGATGTGGTCGCCGCGACATGAAGCGTTGTGGGCGGCGGAGCAGCGCTTGCCCAGTGACACCGAGCTGATGGAGTGGAGCGGAACGCGGTCGCCATGAGCGTGGACCACGCGCCGCAGGGGTATGGACGGAGTTGCGCGTGTGCGCTGGCCCGTGCGGCCCCGCACCACTTACACAGGGGAGTTCCGACTATGAGCGCCCCACCGTCGGTGCCAGGGACGCCCAGATGATCATCAACAAGAAGCTGGGGCTCAACTTCAACGAGAACCCTGGCAGGGGCTTCATCGTCGACAGGCTCACAGGAGGCCGTCTACAAGGAGTTCGAAGCCATCAGCGAGCGCGGCGGCGTGCTGGGCGCCATTGGACACCATGTACCAGCGCGGCAAGATCCAGGAAGAGTCGCTCTTTTATGAGCACAAGAAGCACGACGGCTCACTCCCCCTGATCGGCGTCAACACGTTCCTGGGCAAGGACGGGCATTCCGACGTCGCGACCGAGATCGAGCTCATCCGCTCGACGAAGGCGAGAAGGGTCAGCAGATCGACAACGTCGCAACGTATCAGGCGAACAGGAATGCACGGGCCGGGGAGGGTCTGAAATGCCTACAGAAGACGGCGCGCGAGCAACGTAATGTCTTCGAGGCGCTGATGGAGGCGCTGATGGAAGCAGTGAAGACGCCCAGCCTCGGGCAGATCAGCCATGCGTTGTATGAGGCGGGTGGCGAATACAGGCGGAATATGTGATCGATGCTCGCACCGTGGTCGTGTCGAATGATTTGTCTTTTCTTTGATA
>SCUY01000075.1 GCA_004322525.1 Lysobacter sp.
GTCGCGCAGGCGCGAGAAGGCAAGGCGGCGATTGGCGACGCCATCGGTCTTGCCGAGGGTGATCAACGGCTCGGCGACACGACGCAGTTCCTTCGCTTTCGGCAGGGTCGTACGGATCAGCCCGCCCTTGATGAGCGAGGCGGCCATATTGGTGAACATCGCATCGCGATGGGCGCTGGTGCGGCTGAACTTGCGGCCGGCTTTCTGGTGGCGCATGGAGAGGACTCCTCAGTGAATGCTGTGACCGGTGGACATCGCTGTCGCCTTCGTGGCGTTCAAACCTGGGCTGCGGATGGCCCGTACCGATCCTCCCTGACCGGCAGGGTCGCGGACTTGGCGTCCGTCGACCTGTGAAACCGGCATCCCACGTGAACGGGACGCCGTTGAATCAACCCATCATGCCGTGCGAAGCGACACCCGGCGGCGGCCAGTTTTCGAGGCGCATGCCCAGCGACAGACCACGCTGCGCCAGCACTTCCTTGATCTCCGTAAGCGACTTCTTGCCCAGATTCGGAGTCTTGAGCAGTTCGACCTCGGTCTTCTGGATCAGGTCGCCGACGTAATAGATGTTCTCGGCCTTGAGGCAGTTGGCCGAACGCACCGTCAGCTCGAGGTCATCGATCGGACGCAGCAGGATCGGGTCGACGCCACCGGTGACCGGCTTCACCGCGCCACGCTCGCGATGGGTGAAGTCGCCGAACACGGACAGCTGGTCGGTCAGGATGTCGGCCGCTGTGCGCACGGCTTCCTCGGCATCGATCGTGCCGTTGGTCTCGATGTCGAGAACCAGCTTGTCCAGGTCGGTACGCTGCTCGACGCGCGCAGCTTCCACCGCATACGCGACACGGCGGACCGGCGAGAAGCTGGCGTCGATCATCAGGCGACCGATAGTGCGGGTCTCCTCGTCGGGCCGGCGACGCGCGGCAGCCGGCTGGTAGCCGTAGCCCCGCTCGATCTTCAGGCGCATGTTCAGCGCCGTGTCCTTGGTCAGGTGCGCCACGATGTGATCGGGATTGACGATCTCGACGTTGTGGTCTGTCTTGATGTCGGCCGCGGTGATGATGCCGGCGCCTGACTTGTTCAGCGAAAGCATTGCGCTCTCGCCGGTATGCATCCGGATCGCGACGTCCTTGAGGTTCAGCAGGACATCGAGTACGTCTTCTTCAAGGCCTTCGACCGTGGTGTACTCGTGGAGTACGCCATCGATCTCCACCTCGGTGATTGCGAAACCGGGGATCGACGAGAGCAGGACGCGGCGCAGCGCATTGCCGAGGGTGTGACCGTAGCCGCGCTCGAGCGGTTCGATGACGACCTTGGCTCGATTGCCGGTCAGGCGCTCGATCTGGGGACCACGCGGGCGCAATACCTGGTTGGCGGTAACCGTCATGTTGTGGAGTCTCCTGTGGGCCGACGCAATACGGCGGCCCCGAACGGTGATTACTTCGAGTACAACTCGACGATGAGCGCTTCGTTGATGTCTGTCGGCAGATCCGCACGATCCGGCACTGCCTTGAGGACACCCGCGAACTTCTTCGCGTCGACCTCGACCCACGACGGATGCAGGTCCATCTGCTGCGAGACGGCGACTGCTTCCTGCACGCGAAGCTGCTTCTGTGCGCGCTCTGCGAGGGCGATCGCATCACCTGCCCTGACCTGGTAGGACGGCAGGTTTACCGACTTGCCATTGACCGTCACGCCGCGATGGCTGACGAGCTGGCGGGCGGCGGCGCGGGTGACCGCGAAGCCCATCCGGTAGATGACGTTGTCCAGGCGCGTCTCGAGCAGCTGCAGCAGGTTCTCGCCGGTGTTGCCCTTCCGGTTCGACGCCTTCTTGTAGTAGTTGCGGAACTGGCGCTCGAGAAGCCCGTAGATGCGCTTGACCTTCTGCTTCTCGCGAAGCTGGGTGGCGTAGTCGGACATCTTGCCCTTGCGGGCAGTGGCGCCGTGCTGGCCGGGCTTCTGCTCGAGCTTGCACTTCGAGTCAAGTGCGCGAGCCGTGGACTTCAGGCCGAGATCGGCGCCTTCGCGGCGCGCGAGCTTACAGGTGGGACCGGTATAGCGTGCCATGTCTGAGTGCCTCCTTAGACGCGACGCTTCTTCGGCGGACGGCATCCATTGTGCGGGATGGGCGTCACGTCGATGATGTTGAGAATCTTGTATCCGACGTTGTTCAACGAACGAACGGCGGACTCACGACCCGGACCCGGGCCCTTGATGCGGACTTCCAGCGCCTTGACGCCGTAGTCCATCGCAGCACGACCCGCCTTCTCGGCGGCGACCTGCGCGGCGAACGGAGTCGACTTGCGGGAACCGCGGAAACCCGCGCCGCCCGAGGTCGCCCACGACAACGCATTACCCTGGCGGTCGGTGATCGTGATGATGGTGTTGTTGAACGAAGCGTGGACGTGCGCGATCCCGTCGGTGACGACGCGCTTGATCTTCTTCTTCGGTGCTTTCGCAGCAGGCTTGGCCATGTCTGTTCCTTACTTCTTGATGGCCTTGCGCGGACCCTTGCGGGTGCGTGCATTGGTCCGGGTGCGCTGACCGCGCAGCGGCAGCCCACGGCGATGACGAAGCCCTCGGTAGGAGCCGAGGTCCATCAGGCGCTTGATCGCCATGCCGATTTCGCGGCGCAGATCACCTTCAACAACGAACTTGCCGATCTCCGCGCGCAGGCGCTCGACTTCTGGCTCGGACAGGTCACGGATCTTGGTCGACAGCGTGACGCCGGCCGACTGGCAGACCTGTTTGGAACGGGTACGGCCAATGCCGTAGATGCTCTGCAGCCCGACCCAGACATGCTTCTGGGCAGGCAGGTTGACACCCGCAATACGCGCCATTAGGCGATCTCCAAAACTGGTTTGCGCCGGGCTTCTGCCGGCGGTTGTGAACACTCGAGAATGAACCCGAAATTTTTTAACAATGCCCCGTTTTCAAGGAAAGCCCGCCAGGCCTTAGACCCTACGAGCTCCGGCATGGGGAGTGTGCCCATGCTCCGGCGACGAACCCGGCTGTGCCGGCCACGGCGATGTTCCGCCCTGCCCGGCCCCGCGCACTCCTCAGGCGCGCGTATGGCCCAGGTCCACCCATGCGCGGGACTGCCGCCGGGTCGCCCATCTGCCTCGTCCGAGCATGCTTGTCGGGGCGAGACTGTGTTGCATTCGTGCCGCGTCGCCGCGGCTTGTTTCTCAAGACGCCGAAGCGCCGGCGGATTCTACAGGATTCCGCGCAATTATTCAGCGAGCTCGCGCGCCGCCTTTCAAATTCGCCTTCTTCAGCAGGCTTTCGTACTGGTGCGACATCAGGTGTGCCTGGATCTGCGCGATGAAGTCCATGACCACCACCACTACGATCAGCAGAGATGTGCCACCGAAGTAAAACGATGTTCCAAGCTGAGTCCGCATCACTTCCGGAAGCAGGCAGACCAGCACGAGATACATGGCACCGGCAGCCGTCAGGCGGGTCAGTACCGCATCGATGTAGTCCGCCGTGGCGCGGCCTGGACGGATGCCCGGGATCAATGCCCCCGACTTCTTGAGGTTGTCAGCCGTCTCCTGGGAATTGAAGACCAGCGCCGTATAGAAGAAAGAGAAGCCGATGATCAGCCCCGCATACAGAATCATATGCAATGGCTCGCCCGGATTCAGCATATTGCTCAGCCGTAGCAGCCAGGATTGCGAGCTGCTCTGGCTGAACCACGATGCGGCCGTGGCCGGGAACATCACGATGCTGGACGCGAAGATCGCCGGGATTACGCCCGACATGTTGAGCTTCAAGGGCAGGAACGATGTCTGGTTCTGGTAGGCGTTCCGCCCACCCTGTCGCCTGGCGTAGTTCACGGTTATCCGGCGCTGTCCGCGCTCGACGAACACCACGAAAAACGTGAAGGCAAGGACGATGGCGACCACCAGCAACGCGGCAGGCGCCGCCATGTCGCCATTGCGGATCTGCTGGATCATGCCAAGTGCTGCAGCCGGCAGGCCAGACACGATGCCAGCGAAGATCAGCAGCGACACGCCATTGCCGATACCGCGCTCCGTGATCTGCTCACCTACCCACATGAGGAACACGGTGCCCGCCGTCAGTGCCACCACGGCGGTCATGAGAAAGCCGGGCCCGGGGTTGTAGACAACAGGAATTCCCTGGCCGGCGCCTCCCGCCTGCAACGCGGTAGCAATGCCCCAAGCCTGGAAGACCGCCAGCGGAATCGCGCCGAGGCGCGACCACTGGTTGATCTTGCGCCTGCCCGACTCGCCCTCCTTCTGGATGGCCTTCAGGCTCGGCACGATCTGCGTCAATAGCTGGACGATGATCGAAGCGGAGATGTAGGGAACCACATTGAGCGCGAACAGGCTGAACCGGTTGAGCGCACCACCGGAGAACATGTTGAACATGTCCACGATCGTGCCCTTCTGGCTCTCCATCAAGCGCAGCATGGCTTCGGGATTGACGCCAGGCACCGGGATGTACGACCCGATCCTGTAGACGATCAGCGCACCCACCACGAACAGCAGCCGCTGGCGGAGCTCGGTGAACTTACCGAGCCCGCCACCGAGGCCGGCCATCGAATTGCTGCTTCGCGCCATCAGGCCGTTACTCCGAGATCGATCCGCCGGCGGCTTCGATCGCCGCCTTCGCACCGGCCGTGGCCGACACGCCCTTCAGGGTGAACGCCTTGCTGACTTCGCCTTTCTTCACGATCTTCACCTTCTTCACATTCGGCGCCACGAGACCGGCAGCCTTCAGCGAAGTGATGCTGATTTCGCCAGCTTCAAGGCCTTCCAGTGCATACAGCAGCACTTCGGCGCTCTCCTTGGCGGTGGTCGAGCGAAAGCCGATCTTCGGGAGACGGCGTTGCATCGGCATTTGGCCGCCTTCAAAGCCGGCCTTGATCTTGCCCTTGCCGGAGCGAGCGAACGAGCCCTTGTGGCCGCGGCCACAAGTCTTGCCCAAGCCGGAACCGATACCACGACCGACGCGGCGGGGTTCGGTGCGGGCGCCCTCACCGGGCTGCAGAGTATTGAGACGCATGGTCGATTACTCCTCGACGCGAACGAGGTAGTGGACCTTATTGATCAGACCGCGCACCTGCGGGCTGTCCTTCAGTTCACGCACATCGTTGATTTTGTTGAGACCCAGCGCGCGCACCGACAGCCGATGAATCGACTGCGTGCCGCGAAGACCCTTGACCAGGCGGACCTTGACGGTTCCGCCAGCGACTGCCTCGCTCTTAACCATGGACGAGATCCTCCACCTTCTTGCCGCGCTTGGCCGCGATCTTCGACGGCGAGTGCATTTCGGCCAGGCCCTTCATGGTCGCGCGGACCAGGTTGATCGGGTTGCGAGAACCTACCGCCTTGGCCAGCACGTTCTTGACGCCCACTGCCTCAAGTACCGCGCGCATGGCGCCGCCGGCGATCACACCGGTACCTTCCGAGGCCGGCATCATGAAGACGCGTGCCGCGCCGTGGCCGGCTTTGACGGAATGCCACAATGTGCCGCCGTTGAGGTCGACATTCGCCATGCTCTTGCGGGCATGCTCCATCGACTTCTGGATGGCGACCGGCACTTCGCGCGCCTTGCCGTAGCCGAAGCCGACCTTGCCGTTGCCGTCGCCCACTACCGTCAGTGCGGTAAAGGTGAACTGGCGGCCACCCTTGACGGTTTTGCTGACGCGGTTCACCGCGATCAGCTTTTCGACCATGCCGTCATCGATCTCTTCGCGGTTGCGATCACGATCGCGGCCGCGCTGCTGACGTTCTTCTGCCATTTCGATATCTCTGGTAATTAAGGGATTTGCGGCTTCGCCGCTTATGGTTGTGAATTGCCGCGGATGCATCAACGGCGAGGGAATCCACGCCGCCGCCCGGTGCACTGCCGCACCGGCGGGTCGAACGGCAGGGCCGCCCTTAGAACTTCAGGCCGCCTTCGCGTGCAGCGTCAGCGAGCGCCTTGATGCGGCCGTGATAGCGGTAACCCGAGCGGTCGAAAGCAATTTTCTCGATGCCTGCGGCCTTGGCTTTCTCGGCGATCATCTTCCCGACCTTGACAGCGGCATCGGCGTTCTTGCCGTTCTTCAGGCCATCGCGAATGTCGGACTGCACGGTCGAAGCCGATGCAAGAACCTTCGAGCCGTCGGCGGTGAAGATCTGGGCGTACAGGTGCTGCCCCGTACGGAGCACCGACAGGCGCGGGACGCCGAGGGTGCGAATGTGCGAGCGCGTCGACTTGGCGCGGCGCAGGCGGGCGATTTTCTTCTGCATGGTCTTGTCCTCGAAAGCTGAAGGCTTGTGTGTTCGACGCCGCAGGAAAGGCGGCGCCGTGCGGTAACCCGCGATTTAGGCCTTCTTGGCTTCCTTACGAATGATCACTTCCCCGGCGTACTTCACACCCTTGCCCTTGTAAGGCTCGGGCGGACGGAAGCCACGGATCTTGGCGGCCACCTCACCGACGCGCTGCTTGTCGGAACCGGCGACGAGGATTTCGGTCTGGGTCGGCGTGGTGATCGTGATGCCTTCCGGTGCCACGAAAACGATCGGGTGCGAGAACCCCAGCGAGAGGTTGAGGTCCTTGCCGGCCATCGAAGCACGGTAACCGACGCCGACCAGCTCGAGCTTGCGCTCGAAGCCTTCGGAGACACCCTTCACCATGTTGGCGAGGATGGCGCGCAGCGTACCGGTCAGCGGAATCAGCGCGGCATCCTGCGTAACGAACAGCGCGGTGCCGTCCTCGACGGTGACGTCGATCGCAGCCGGTTTCGGCACCGACAGCGTGCCTCGCGGGCCCTTCGCACTGACTGAATCGGCCTGGACATTCAGCTCGACGCCCTTCGGAAGGACGACCGGCAACTTGGCAACTCGGGACATGGTTATTTCTCCCTTACGCCACGAAGCACAGGACTTCGCCACCGACGCCCTGCTGGCGTGCCTGCGCGTCGGTCATGATGCCCTTCGAGGTGGAAATTATGGCGACGCCGAGACCGCCGAGAACCTTCGGCAGGTCCGACTTGCCGCGGTACTGGCGGCGGCCCGAACGCGAGAAGCGCTCCAGACGGTCGATCACGGGCTTGCCTTCGTAATACTTCAGCACGACCTCGAGCTCGGACTTGCCGGGCGCGGTATCGGAGGTGCGGAAGTCGAGGATGTAGCCCTCGTTCTTGAGAACGGTGGCGATGGCGGCCTTGATCTTGGAAGCCGGCATTTTCACCGTGGGCTTGCGGACAGCGGCGGCATTCTTGATGCGTACCAGCATGTCAGCGATGGGATCAGTCATGCTCATGAGATGTTCCTTATGAGAAGCACCGATATCCGCGCTATGCGAATTTCAGTTGTGGGCTGCGGCGGGTCGCGCCGCAGAAAAGTCGGCCAGCTTACCAGCTTGCCTTGCGCAGACCGGGTACGTCGCCGTTCATCGTGGCCTTGCGAAGCATGTTGCGACCGAGGCCGAACTTGCGGTACACGCCACGCGGCCGGCCCGAGAGTTCGCAACGGTTGCGCTGGCGCGACGGCGAAGAGTCGCGTGGCAGCTTCTGCAGCTTGACCACCGCGTCCATCTTGTCGTCATACGACGCGGTTGTGCTCGCGATGATCTTCTTCAGCGCGTCGCGCTTGGCGCCGTGGCGCTTTGCAAGCTTCTTGCGCTTGACCTCGCGGTTGATCATGGAAGTCTTGGCCATTATTCAATCCTCGAGAATCAGTTGCGGAACGGGAAGCGGAAGGCTTCGAGCAGCGCACGGGCTTCGGCATCGGTCTTAGCCGTCGTCGTGATCGCGATGTCCATGCCGCGCAGCGCGTCGACCTGGTCGAAATCGATTTCCGGGAAGATGATCTGCTCCTTGACACCCATGTTGTAGTTTCCGCGGCCGTCGAACGCCTTGCCGGATACGCCGCGGAAGTCGCGGACGCGCGGGAGCGAGATGTTCACCAGGCGATCGAGGAACTCGAACATCTTGGCGCGACGCAACGTGACCTTGGCACCGATCGGCCAGCCGTCGCGGATCTTGAACGAAGCGACCGACACGCGGCTCTTCGTCACTATCGGCTTCTGGCCAGCAATCTTCGTCATGTCAGCTACGGCATTTTCAAGGATCTTCTTGTTGGTCGCAGCCTCGCCCACACCCATGTTGAGCGTGATCTTTGACAGGCGCGGCACTTCCATGACG
>SCUY01000076.1 GCA_004322525.1 Lysobacter sp.
GCATTAGTCCTGCGCCTGCACCCGCAATGTCATGCCGTGGACGGCGACGATGCGCACGCGCTGGCCGACGACGAGGTCGGGGCCTTCGACGTCCCAGAGCGCATCGGCGATCTGCACGCGGCCGCGGCCGTCGACGATCGGTTGCACCAGCGGTACCACGCGCCCCACCAGCTGCTCGGCACGCCGGTTCAACATCGGCTGGTCGGTGTCGCGGACGCGCCGGAACCAGCGGCGGTAGGCGAGGATCGAGAGCGCACTGAGCACGGCGAAGGCGACCATCTGCCAGACCAGAGGGAGATCGGGCACAACGAAGACGATCGCGCAGACAGCCGCCGCCGCGATGCCGAGCCACAGCAGGAACGCTCCGGGCGCGACGACTTCCGCCGCAATCAGCAGCAGTGCGACGACCGCCCACGCGGTGGCCTGCATATCCCAGTGCATGGCTCAGCCCCGCTC
The DNA here is from genome assembly GCA_004322525.1 of Lysobacter sp. Classification (GTDB taxonomy): domain Bacteria; phylum Pseudomonadota; class Gammaproteobacteria; order Xanthomonadales; family Xanthomonadaceae; genus Cognatilysobacter. The sequence continues at coordinate 457 of SCUY01000076.1, forward strand.
GCGTGGGAGGGCCGGCGGCACCGGTGGTTTCGACGGGCGCTCGAGCGCTTCCTTCGCGAGATCCGCGATGCCTGCGATCGAACCGATGATGCCGGCCGACTCCATCGGCATCAGCACGAACTTCTGGTTGGGCGCCTCCGCCAGCGCCTTGAACGCCTCGATGTATTTCTGCGCGACGAAGTAGTTGATCGCCTGCACGTTGCCGTCGGCGATGGCATTCGAGACCAGTTCGGTCGCCTTGGCCTCCGCCTCGGCGAGGCGCTCGCGCGCTTCGGCCTGCCGGAACGCCGCCTCGCGGTTGCCCTCGGCCTCGAGGATCACCGACTGCTTCTCGCCCTCGGCTTTGAGGATCGCCGCCTGCCGGAAGCCTTCGGCTTCGAGGATGTTCGCGCGCTTCTCGCGCTCGGCCTTCATCTGGCGCGCCATCGAATCGACCAGGTCGCGCGGCGGCTGGATGTCCTTGAGCTCGATCCGGTTGACCTTCAGGCCCCACGGATGCGTGGCGGCATCGACGGCCACCAGCACTTTCGTATTGATCTCGTCGCGCTTGGACAGCGACTCGTCGAGGTCCATCGAACCGATCGACGTGCGGATGTTGGTCATCACCAGATTGAGCACGGCGATCTCGAGCGTCGCCACCTCGTAGGCGGCCTTGGCCGCGTCGAGCACCTGGAAATAGACGACACCGTCGACCTTGACGACTGCATTGTCCTTGGTGATCACGTCCTGGCTGGGGACGTCCATCACCTGTTCCATCATGTTGATCTTGCGGCCCACCCCGTAGACCACCGGGAACAGGAAGTGCAGGCCGGGGTCGAGCGTATGCGTGTACTTGCCGAAGCGTTCGACCGTCCACTCATAACCCTGCGGCACCATGCGGACAGTCTTGAAGATGACCACCACCACGAACAATGCGATCACGATCCCGACGAGCGTTCCGCCCATGACATTCCCCTTCCCTTGACGATGCGGCGAGTATAGGCCCCGCTCCGGGACACGGCTCCCGCGCCTGTCCGCCAGAAGATCAGCAATACGGCGCGCGGAGTCTGTGCCGCCGCCCGCTCAGGCCACCGCCGACTCGATCGCCTGCCAGCCGGCATCGTCCATCCGGGTGACAAGTTGCAAGGCCTCGAGGTTCTGCTCGAGCTGGCTGACCCGGCTGGCTCCGAGAATCACTGTCGAGACATTGGGGTTGCGCAGGCACCAGGCGATGGCCAGCGTGGCGGGCGCATGGCCGAGTTGACGCGCGGTGTCGGCGAACCGTGCGGCGCTGTCGAGGCGCTGCTGGCCGTTGTCGCCGAGCACGATCCGCTTGAGCCAGCCCATGCCCTCGCGTTCGAGCCGTGCGGGTTCGTCCTTCGACACACCGGCGTACTTGCCTGTGAGCAGCCCCGAGGCCAGCGGCGAATAGGTGGTCGTGCCCAGGCCGAACTCGGCGTAGAGCGGCGCGTACTCCTGCTCGATGCGCTCGCGATGCAGCAGGTTGTACTGCGGCTGCTCCATCGTCGGCGCATGCAGATGGTGTTCGCGGGCGATGCCATGCGCCTCGCGTATCAGCGCCGCCGGCCACTCCGACGTGCCCCAGTAAAGAATCTTTCCTTGCCGCACCAGGGCATCCATCGCCCATACCGTCTCGGCCACCGGCACTTCCGGATCCGGGCGATGGCAGTAGTAGAGGTCGATGGCGTCCACGCGCAGCCGGCGCAGGGCGGCGTGGCAGGCGTCGTGCACATGCTTGCGCGACAGGCCCCGCTGCGTGGGAAGCGGTTCACGCGCGGCGCCGAAGAACACCTTGCTGGAGACACAGTAACCATCGCGTGGCAGGCGCAGGTCGGCGATGACATCGCCCATCACCGTCTCGGCCTCGCCATTGGCGTAGCTCTCGGCATTGTCGAAAAAGGTGATGCCGTGGTCCCAGGCGGCGGCGACGAGGTTGCGTGCCTCGCTGCGCGGGATCTGCCCGCCGAAGGTGAGCCATGCACCGAACGACAGCGCGGAAACCTGGAGGCCTGACGATCCGAGACGGCGGTATTGCATGGGATGGATTCCTCGACACGGGCGGGGATCGTAAACCGCGCCCACGAACGGCCATGCCTGCCGCGGCTGAAAACGGTTTCAGCCGGGCTGGCTGCTTCCAGCGCACCGCCAGCGGCCGCCATGCACGGCGCGATCGGCTGCCGGGTAGAATGCGCACTCCTTTCGGGGAGTAGTCCGCCGTCGCACAGACGGCCCGCGCGTCAACACACTCGGCCCACCGGCCGTGGTGCGCGGAAGGCAGGCGCGACGCCTGTCCGGGGCAAGACCGGAGGTGATGCGCGACCCGGCCGGGCGTGCATCGCCTCCGCATGTCTCCCCGGCCTGGAAGCCCATGATGAATGCACTGCTGCTGTCGACGGCCACCGTCGCCCTCGCCGAGATCGGCGACAAGACCCAACTCCTCGCCCTGCTGCTCGCCGCGCGCTACCGCCGGCCGGGGCCGATCATCGCCGGCATCACGATCGCGACGGTGCTCAACCACGCGCTCGCTGCGTGGCTCGGTGACTGGCTGTCGACACTATTGACCCCTGACGTGCTGCGCTGGATCGTCGCCGGGAGCTTTCTCGCGGTCGCGCTGTGGACGCTGAAGCCCGACACGCTCGACAGCGACGAAGGCAGCACAGTCCACCGCCATGGCGCGCTGCTCGCCACCACCATCGCGTTCTTCCTCGCCGAGATAGGCGACAAGACACAGGTGGCGACCATGCTGCTCGCCGCGCGCCTGCACGACCTGCCATCGGTGGTGGCCGGCACCACCGTCGGCATGCTGCTCGCCAACGTGCCGGTGGTATTGCTCGGCAGCCGGTTCGCCGACCGCCTGCCGTTGCGGGCAGCGCGCTTCACCGCCGCGGCCGTGTTCGCGGTGCTCGGCCTCTGGGTCGCCATACGGGGTTTCGGCTGAGCCCGGAGCCGCCGGGCCGGCCAAGGAGCGCCACGCTTCACCGCGGCCGCTTTTGCCTCTACGCTGCGTCGCGCCGCTCCGCGCCGTAGCCAGGACTTCCCGTGAACCTGAAATTCCGCCTGATCGCGATGAACTTCCTCCAGTTCTTCATCTGGGGGGCCTGGCTTCTGACGATCGGCGCCTACTGGTTCCAGAACCGACACTGGTCGGGCACCAGCTTCGGCGCGATCTTCTCGACCATGGGCATCGCCTCGCTGTTCATGCCCGCCCTGATGGGCGTGCTGGCAGATCGCAAGGTCAATGCGGAGAAGCTCTACGGCCTGCTGCACATCGGCGGCGGCGTGATGCTCGCCTGCGTGCCGCTGGTCAACGACCCCCACACCATGTTCTGGGTGATGCTGGTCAACATGTGCTTCTACATGCCGACGATCGCACTGGCGATCGCGGTGGCCTACAACGCGCTCAAGAGCCGCGACATGGACATCGTGCGCGACTACCCGCCGATCCGCGTCTGGGGGACGATCGGCTTCATCGCCGCGCTGTGGACCACCAGCCTGCTGAAGCTCGAGACCTCGCCGGCGCAGTTCTACATCGCCGCCGCGGCTTCGTTCGCCCTCGGTCTCTACGCCTTCACCCTGCCGCCCTGCCCCCCCAGGCTCGGTCGCAACGAAAGCACGTCGCTGGTCGACGTGCTGGGCCTGTCGTCCTTCCGCCTGTTCCGCGACCGCAACATGGCGGTGTTCTTCATCTTCGCGATGCTGCTCGGCGCGGCGCTGCAGCTGACCAACGCCTACGGCGACACGTTCCTGCACGACTTCGCCACGGTGCCGGCGTTCAAGAACACGCTCGCAGTGAAGTACCCGGCGATCATCATGTCGATATCGCAGATCTCGGAAACACTGTTCATCCTGACCATCCCGTTCTTTCTGCGCCGCTTCGGCATCAAGACGGTGATGACGATCAGCATGCTCGCCTGGTTCCTTCGCTTCGGCCTGTTCGCCTACGGTGACCCGGGCCCGGGCCTGTGGATGATCGTGATGAGCTGCATCGTCTACGGCATGGCCTTCGACTTCTTCAACATCTCCGGCTCCCTGTTCGTCGAGCAGCAGAGCGATCCGCGCATCCGCGCCTCGGCGCAGGGCCTGTTCATGGTGATGACCAACGGCGTTGGCGCGGTGCTGGGCAGCCTCGTGTCCGGCTACCTGATCGATGCCTTCTTCACGAACGCCGACGGCAGCAAGGACTGGCACGGCATCTGGTCGTCGTTCGCGCTGTACGCGCTGGCGATGGCGATCCTGTTCGTGCCGCTGTTCCGCCATCGCCACGATGCGGGCGGGCCCCGTGTTGTTGGACATGGGGTCATGGACGTCAACAGCGCCTGAATTACGTCATGCAGAACGATGCGCAGCCACGCGGCGTGGTGGTGGTCGGCAGCTTCAACGTCGACCACGTATGGACGCTCGATGCGTTGCCGCTGCCTGGTGAAACCCGGGCCGGCCGCTACGCGAGCGGCCCCGGCGGCAAGGGCTTCAACCAGGCAATGGCAGCGGCGCGTTCAGGCGTGCCGACGCGTTTCATCTGCGCGCTGGGTGATGACAGTGGCGGCCAGCTGGCCCGCGTACTGGCGGTGGCCGACGACATCGACCTGCGCGATGCCTGCAGCGATGCACCCACTGGCACTGCAGGCATCGTCGTCGATGCGCAGGGTCGCAATGCGATCGTGGTGGCCGCGGGCGCGAACAGCGCCCTGGAGGCCGCGCATGTCGAACACTCACTGGCGGCCGGGCCGGCGCCCGCGGTGGTGGTGGCCCAACTGGAAACCCCGCGCGATGCCGCGATGGCGGCGTTCGCCACGGTGCGCGTGTCCGGTGCGCTCGCGCTGCTCAACCCGGCGCCGGCGAATGTACCGGTGGACACCGCGCTGCTCGGCATGGTCGATGTGCTGACACCGAACGAGACCGAATTCGTCGCGATGCTGCGATCGCAGGCCGGCAGCGTGATCGATGCCGCGCTGCTGCCCACGATGGCGGCCGTCGAGCTCGACGCGCTGTGTCGCCTGCTGCTTCCACACGGAACTGTCGTCGTCACCCTCGGCGCCGCCGGCTGCTTCATTTCGCACGCGCCGGCATCGCCACGTGGCGATGCGCAGCAGGCCTACCGCCTACCCGCATTTCCAGTGACGGCGATCGACACCACCGGCGCAGGCGATGCATTCACCGGTGCCCTGGCCGCATCGATCGCGCGCTTCCCCGCCAGCCCCTTCCGGCTGCACGCGCGGTATGCCGGCGCATTCGCCGGCCTGTCCACTGAATCACCCGGTGCCGCACTCGCCATGCCGCGGTTTGCCGACGTGCGGGCCCGCTTTCCCGACCTGACCGGCCCCTTCGCCTGAGTCGGTAAAATGCCCGTATGCGTATCGGGCCCCATGCGATCGCCTCGCGCGTCGTGCTGGCGCCGATGGCGGGCGTCACCGACAAACCCTTCCGGCTGCTGTGCAAGCGGCTGGGCGCGGGGCTGTGCGTCTCCGAGATGACGACATCCGACCCGCGCTTCTGGTCGACGGCAAAATCCCTGCATCGCATGGATCACGTGGATGAGCCTGCGCCGATCAGCGTGCAGATCGCCGGAACGGTGCCGGAGATCATGGCAGGCGCCGCGCGCCACAACGTCGAACACGGTGCACAGATCATCGACATCAACATGGGTTGCCCGGCGAAGAAGGTCTGCAATGCCTGGGCGGGTTCGGCGCTGATGCGCGACGAGGCACTGGTCGGCCGCATCCTCGATGCCGTGGTGCGCGCGGTCGATGTCCCGGTCACGCTGAAAATCCGCACCGGCTGGGCGAGTGACGCAAAAAACGCGCTGACGATCGCGCGTATCGCCGAGGCCGCGGGTATCGCCGCGCTGGCCATCCATGGCCGCACGCGCGACCAGCAGTACACCGGCGTCGCCGAATACGAAACCATCGCCGGGATCAAAGCGGTACTGGCCATTCCGGTGATCGCCAACGGTGATATCGATTCCCCGCGGAAAGCCGCCGAAGTACTCGCCTACACCGGCTGCGATGCGGTGATGATCGGCCGCGCTGCGCAGGGGCGGCCGTGGATATTCCGCGAGATCGCGCACTACCTCGCGACGGGCGACGAACTGCCGCCACCATCGCTGCAGGAGGTGCGTGACGTGCTGCTCGGGCACCTCTACGCACTGCATGCGTTCTATGGCGAGGTTTCAGGTGTTCTCATCGCGCGCAAGCACCTGGGCTGGTATGCCAGGGATCGCCCGGAGAACGCCGCGTTTCGTGCTGTCGTGAACCGGGCGGAGACGACCGAAGCGCAGTTGCATCTCACGCGTGATTATTTCGACGCATTGATCGCTGGGGAGCCTCTGTGGCTCGCGGCCTAGCGCCTCCGCCAACGGATGGCCTGGATGAGCAGTGATCCTGTCGACGCTAGTCAGCCAAGGCGCGTCCGCCACGGCGGGCGGGCCGGCAGTACGCATCCGCGGTTGTACCTTCCCTGGGTGATCGGCAGCTGAAACCTGCCGGTTGCGTTTTCCGGAGCTGCCGATGACCGACAACGAGACCGCGACCGTCTACCTGCATGGCTTCTCGCCCACCGAGCAGGCACGCCTGATGAAGCAGGCACGCATCGCCGAATCCACCATCTTTTCCAGCATCGACTTCACCGGCGCCCGGCGGTTGCTGGAGGTCGGCAGCGGCGTGGGTGCGCAGACCGAAATCCTGCTGCGCCGCTTCCCTGGCCTGCACGCCACCTGCGTGGACCTCAGCGAAGCGCAGCTGAAAGCGGCTGGCGCCCATCTGGGCGGCATGTCATGGCTGGGCAGCCGCTACGAACTCCGGCAGGCGGACGCGACCGACCTGCCCTTCGAGCCGCGCAGCTTCGATGCCGCCTTCCTGTGCTGGGTGCTCGAACACGTGCCCTCCCCCGCACGGGTACTGAGCGAAGTGCGCCGCGTGCTGGCACCGGGCTCGCCCGTCTACATCACCGAAGTGATGAACTCCTCGTTCCTGCTCGACCCCTATTCGCCCAACGTCTGGCGGTACTGGATGGCCTTCAATGACTTCCAGTACGACAGCGGCGGCGATCCTTTCGTCGGTGCCAAGCTCGGCAACCTGCTGCTGGCCGGCGGCTACCGCGACGTCACCACCGAGATCAAGACATTCCATTTCGACAATCGCGAGCCCGCACGGCGCAAGATCATGATCGCGTTCTGGGAGGAGCTGCTGCTGTCAGCCGCCGACAATCTCCTCGACGCCGGCAAGGTCACGCCGGACATCGTCGAAGGCATGCGCCAGGAGATGAAACAGGTGCAGAACGATCCGAACGCCGTGTTCTTCTATGCCTTCGTGCAGGCGCGCGCGCTGGCGTTCTGAACCGGCGTTGACCCCGCCGCCGCAGGCGCTCCGCGACAGTGCATCGCCCCGGACGAGGCTGTATGATGCGCGCCCATCCTTTTATCCGAATACAAGGATATATCCCCGATGTCCAGCTTCCTCTTCACTTCAGAGTCGGTCTCCGAAGGCCATCCGGACAAGATCGCCGACCAGATCTCCGATGCGGTGCTCGACGCGATCCTCGCGCAGGACAAGCGCGCCCGCGTCGCCTGCGAGACGATGGTGAAGACCGGTGCGGCGATCGTCGCCGGCGAAGTCACGACATCGGCCTGGGTCGACATCGAATCGCTCGCGCGCCAGGTCATCAATGACATCGGCTACGACAATTCCAACGTCGGCTTCGACGGCCACACCTGCGCGATCATCAACATGCTCGGCAAGCAGTCGCCGGACATCGCCGCGGGCGTGGATCGCACCTCGCCGGAAGAACAGGGCGCCGGCGACCAGGGCCTGATGTTCGGTTACGCCTGCAACGAGGCGCCGGAGTTCATGCCGGCGCCCATCTACTACAGCCATCGTCTGGTCGAGCAGCAGGCGAAGGTGCGCAAGGACGGCACGCTGAAGTGGCTGCGCCCCGATGCGAAGTCGCAGGTCACCCTGCGCTACGACGCCAACCACAAGGTCGTCGGTCTCGATGCCGTGGTGCTGTCCACCCAGCACGATCCTGGCATCGCGCAGAACGATCTCGTCGATGCGGTGTACGAGGAAATCCTCAAGCCCGTGCTGCCGCAGGAGTGGCTGGCGAACCTGCCGAAGAGCAAGGTGCACATCAACCCGACCGGCATCTTCGTGATCGGCGGCCCGGTGGGCGACTGCGGCCTGACCGGGCGCAAGATCATCGTCGACAGCTACGGCGGCATGGCCCGCCACGGCGGTGGCGCGTTCTCCGGCAAGGATCCGTCGAAGGTCGACCGCTCGGCCGCGTATGCCGCGCGCTACGTCGCCAAGAACATCGTGGCCGCCGGCCTGGCCGACCGCTGCGAGGTGCAGGTGTCCTACGCGATCGGCGTGGCCGAGCCGACCTCGATCTCGGTCACCACGTTCGGCACAGGCCGCATCAGCGACGAGAAGATCGAGCAGCTGATCCGCGCGCACTTCGACCTGCGCCCCTACGGCATCGTCAAGATGCTCGACCTGATCCACCCGGTCTATCAGGCGACTGCCGCCTACGGCCACTTCGGCCGCGCGCCTTACGACGTGACCTACACCGGGCAGAACGGCAAGGCGGAAACGGCCACTGCGTTCTCGTGGGAGAAGACCGACCGCGCCGATACGCTCCGCAAGGAAGCCGGGCTGTAAGGCTGCCGAGTTGTCGGAAACGAAGGAGGGCCGCCACGAGCGGCCCTTCTTTTTGCCTGGAGCGAATGCCAGGCCGACGCGCACCGAGCGTGCAGTCGGGCATTCGACGACGCCATGGCGACACCGCATACTCTCCCTACCTCCACGACACGGATGTCGCATTGCATGAATTGCCTTCGCCCCGGTGCTTGCCTCGTTCTGATTGCGCTGCTGGCCGTGGCCCCGACCGCCGGCGCCGCGACGTCCACCCGTTGGCTCGATGACACGCCGCGCCAGGACTGCTCGGCATCCGCGGCACAACGCCTCGCCCCGCTCGAAGCCGCGGTCGCCCGCAACCCGCGGCGCGGCCGCCTGGATCGCGCGGCGTTCGCGGCCGAATGGCGTTCGGACGGAACCTCGTCCGGAGACCCTCCCTTCGTGATCCGATTGGAACGGGGCGAATGCGACGGCGAGACCGCGCTCGTCGCTTCGCCGATGGACAATATCGACAGGCTCGAGCAGCGTGACGTCCTGGTGAGGCTGGTCGGGAAAGCGCTGTCCGCCGCCCACGCGGTGCAGGCGCGGCGCCTGTTCGAGGATGCGGCCGACGTCTACGTCTCCTCGGACGACACCGGGGCCGTGTTAACGCTCTGGAGCCGCCGGCGCACGCGCCTCTTCCCGCACGGTGCATGGATGATGCTCGGGCCCGACGAAGCCCGCCTGCTGTGGACCGAGCGCGCCGACCACGCGATCCGGGCCGGCATGCTGGAGCTGATGAAGGAGGACCTGGAACGGCGGGGCGGTCGGCCGCGTAAATGGCGGACGCCTGCAACCGATCCGAATTGACCGTTCCCCGCGTTCGCCGCTATCGTCGCATCGACTCACACGGATCGTGACCATGCCCCAGCGCCCGCCGTGGCCCACCGCCGCGCTCGCCTCGCCGCTACTGCTTCTCGCCCTGCAGGGATGCGCCTCGCCGATGACTGCCTCCGACCCCGCGACCTATCCGCCGCCCGGCCACCTACCGCCGACGCCCAATCGGATCGTCGACGGTCCGTTGCGCTTCTGGCAGCACAATTTCGGTGCGTACTGCTTCAGTACCTGGGGCTGTCGCGTGCGTTACGGGTCGCATCTCATCGTCGACCGTCCGCCCTCCGAATGGCAGGAGCCCCTAGAGGCGGCGACTGGCGATATGCGCGCGCGCATGCGCGGGGGCCACATCGGCCTGCGCAATTTCGAGGGTCCGGTCACGTTGGAATGGCATGACGCTCAGCGCACGCCACAACACCTGAGCCTGGATCTCGCAGAACTGTTCGCGGACGGGCTGATCCGGCACAACGTCCCTGCGAACGAGATCCGCGAAAGCACTTCCGTCGGCAATCCCGACATCATCGTCGAAATCAATGATCGGACCGTGCGCGTCTACATGCGAGCGCATATTCCGCTGAAGAAGCCGCGCGACGCGGCGAATCCCTATTCGGACTTCGTCGAAGAAAACATCCTGGTTTTCGAGCGGGCGCTGTAAGGAGAAGACGCCATGGCTGGCAAATACCCCGACGGCGTGTCGCGCTACGCCGCCGATTCGCATGACCTGCACACCTACGCCCGCGCGCAGGACGATTTCTCGGCCCTGTCGATTCCGGTCCTGCATCAGCGCGCTGATGGCGCCTCCCGGCTGTTCATTGCCTACTTCGACGGGACCGGAAATGACATGTCCCGCCCCGAGCGAGGACAGACGAACGTCGCCCGCCTTTACGACGCCACCAAGGACGCAGGTCGGCAGGACCCTGGGCTCGGCAGTCATTACGTAAAAGGGCCGGGAACGCAGGTCAATGCGATAGTGGCGCTGGCCGATGGCGCACGCGGCATGAGCTACGACGCCCGACTCGAGACGATGCACTTCGAGTTTTGCAGACAGGCAAAACAATGGCTCCGCGAGAACCCGGACGTCCGCATCAGCGTCGCGGACGTGGGCTTCAGCCGCGGGGCAGAGCAGGCGGCAGGATTTGCACGCCTCGTCGCAGAACGCGGTATTCGCGATGTGGATAACAGCCACGTCGTCCGCAACAAGGACGGACTCGTCGTCGCCGCACGCTACCACTCGACAGTTCTCGTTTCTGGGCAGTCGATCGCCCAGGCCGAACTCCTGTTCGACCCCGTCGGCACCGGAACGCCCTCGCATCGCGATCGCCGCCCGCCGCCGCAGGTGCTCACCGGACTGCAGATCACCGCGGAGGACGAGCGGCGCGACCTGTTCCCGGCGACGCGCATCTTCGACCCGGGCTTCACGCACGACGGACGCTTTCTCAACGTGAACGTCGGCGGCTGCCATTCCGACGTGGGCGGCAGCTACCGCGAGGACGGACTCGCGCGCCGCAGCTACAACCTCGGCGTCGATTTCCTCAACGCGCTGTCGGACCGGCCGTTCCTCCGGAAGCAGCACCTGCGGCCGGATCTCGATGTCGTGCATCGGTCGGTCGAACATGCGGCGTTCTACGACGACGACCACTATCGCGCCAGCGAGCGCAGGGGCCTGCCCGAGGCACTGCGCCGCCCATCGGTCGACGTGATCGGCGGCAGCCTCCGCGACCGGCGCAACGCGGCACGCGACGCCGAGCCGATCGATGCCGCGCTCGACACACGCTTCGAACGTCGCGCCGTGCCGATCGGACCCGTACCGCAGACGCCTGCGCAATTCCGCGACCTTCCTCCGGCACGCGAGCGCGACGACCTGCAGCCGAAGGCGCCCCCGCGCGGCCCTGCCCAGGTCCTCATCGGCACGTTCGCGCAGGCCGAAGCGGCGGGCGATCGCGCGCGAAGCAGCGACGCGCTCGACGCCTATCTCGCCAACCCGCACGGACAGGCATTCGCCGCGCAGGTCGATGCGCGGTTGCAGGCCGTGCGCGACTGGGCGCTTGAATCGCCCACGATCGCAGCGGTCGAGCCGCTGCGCCGCGCCGTCGGAGCGAGCCTGTGAGCGTCGAGGCGCCCGATGCGCTGGACGCGCTCGCCGAGCGCACGCTGCAACTGGCGGTGGTCGCGCGGGCGCTGGACGAGCGCAGCGAACAGGCGGCGCGTTCGACCGAGCGCGCCGCGCTCGACGTCACGGCGGCCGCTGCCCACCTCAGCGGCCTCGGCGAACGCATCGCGCGCGAAGCCACGCGTGCGATCGCAACGGAAGCTGCCTCGCAGGCGCGGGTTGCGGCGTCGGACGCCTTCAGCGGGGCGCGCGCCGCGCTCGAGGCGCACGCGAGTCGCGTACAGGAACTCGACCGCGCCTTGACCTCAAGTCGCCACGCGCTCGCGCGCATGCAGCGGCGCTGGATGGTGCTCGTGCCATCCGCACTGATCGTCGGGTCGGCACTGGCAGTGGCCGGCGCCACGGCGTGGGTGGCAAAAGCACGCAGCGACGTGGCGCGCCTCCAGGCCGACGCCGCGACGTTGCAGACGCTCGCCGCGGCCGACGTCGTGCGCTGTGGGACATCGCTCTGCGCGCGGACCGCCCCGGGCCACGCCGACGCCGACGCCGACGCCGACGGCTACCGCCGCATCGCACAGCGTCCCGCCCTGCGCTGACGCCTGCGCCCGTCCGGGCGCGTTCCCGGCGCCGGTGTCGCCCGAAGCCTTGCTCGAAGGTCGCGCGCCCTGCGGTTGCAGGCGTCGCTGCGCGATGCCGGCCTTGGACAACCGCGCGTACGCGAGCAGGCTCCCCGGTCATGAATCCGTCCAAGCCGTCGTGAAGTCCCGGGTCCCGAGGGCGGCGCACGCCTTGGAACCCTCCGACGCGTGGCAATTCCAAAGCGGGGCTGACGCGCCCGGCCGCGCTGGCGCCGGCCCCGGCCGCGAACAATGCGAAACTGCCGACCCGCGCTGGCCGCGCCGCGCGATGCGCCGGCAATCCGCCCGCCTTCCGCCTGCACCGGTTCCCATGATCACCAACGCCGCGTCGACCACCGCTCCCGACCCGCCCC
>SCUY01000077.1 GCA_004322525.1 Lysobacter sp.
TGCTCTTCCGATCTATCTCGAAACCGGGCGAACCGGCGGGAAACGCGATGCGGCCATCAGCGCGCACGACGCGATGCCAGGGAAGCCCGTCGTCACTGGCCTGGCCCAGAACCCGGGCCACCAGCCGGGCCCGGCCGGGCAATCCTGCGCGACGCGCGACCTCGCCATAGGCCACTACTTCACCGGCCGGTATCGCACGGATCGCGTCACGGATACGCCGTGCAGTCGCGTCGCTGTCGCCGGTGGAGCCCATGGGGCTAGCATAGCGGGAGACATGGAGACCCCAATGCGCGACTACCGAGCTATCCGCGACTACCTCGAAGGCGAGGGTTACGACATCCGCTTGCACGACGACGAGGTCATGTGCGTCGAGCTCTCGCTTGAAAACGGCCAGCGCCACCAGGCCCTGTTCCTGACCCGCATATCCGACGAGGACGGTCGCGCCTATGTTCGCGTCAGCACGGCGGTCGCGCCGATGACCGGCATCGATGCCTGCCGTGCACTCGCCTTCAACTGGGGCAGCCAGGTCGGCTATCTCGCCATTGGTGATCTCGATGGCGTCCCCCATCTGCAACTGTGCGAAAACCGCCCGCTCGACGGGCTGGAGCTTTCCGAGGTCACGCGCCTGGTGCTGGAGATCGGCGGCCTGGGCGATCGCATGGAACGCACGCTCTCGACAGGCGGTGACCTGTTCTAACCCCGCAGGCCGGCATATCGCACGTGGCACGGACACGGACACGTCCGACGCGGCATGGCGCCTTTCACGAAGGTGCTGGCGACCCCGCTGCTAAGATCATCGGGTTTTCGCAGAGGTACGCCTCCATCACATGGACGATGCCGTTTACAGCACCGCACACCGCCGCGGATTCCTTTCCGCCATGTCCGCGCCCGCAGGCGCGATGCAGCGTCGGATGCCATGCTTGAAGTCCTGATTGTCCTGGCGCTGGTCGTCCTCAATGCCTTCTTCGCGATGTCGGAGATGGCGCTCATGACATCGCGCAAGCTACGGCTGAAGCAGATGGGCGAAACCAGCCGTGGCGCGCGCAAGGCACTTGCCCTCGCCGAGCATCCGGACAACCTGCTTTCCACGGTCCAGGTCGGAATCACGCTCATCGGCGTGCTTACCGGCGTCTTCGGTGGTGATGCGATCGGCCTGAAGATCGCCAACTGGCTCGCGGGTACATGGCCGGCGGCTCGCGAATACGCCACGGCCATCGGCATCGGCACGGCAGTCACCTTCATCACCGCCTCGCAGGTGATCTTCGGCGAACTGATCCCCAAGCGCCTTGCACTGACCCATCCGGAGGCGATAGCGAGCGTCGTGGCCATTCCGCTCGACGCCCTGTCGAAAGGAGCGAAGCCGCTCGTCGCCACGCTCGGGGCGATCAACCGCGCCGTGCTGCGCCTGCTGGGCATCCGTGACGGCTCGCGCAATGCGGTCAGCGAAGAGGAGATCCGCATGCTCGTGACCGAAGGGCATGAGCAGGGCGTGCTCGATGCGGACGAACGCAAGATGATGCACCGGGTGCTCAGCCTGGGCGATCGTTCTACCGAGAGTCTGATGACGCCGCGGACGCGCATCGTCTGGCTCGACGCGGCCGCGAGCCGCGAGGAGAACGTGGAAGCGATGCACACCTCGCCGTTCTCGCGCTTCCCTGTCTATCGTGGCAGCGACCAGGACGTGCTCGGCATCCTCGAAGCGAAGTCACTGCTGCGCGCACTCGGCGCAGACCGGGAAGTCGCCTTGTTCGAGTCGCTGCGCGAGCCGGTGTTCGTCTCCGAGTCCACGCCGGCGATGAAGCTGCTCGAGATATTCCGCGAGGAGCAACAGTCGCTGGCGCTGGTCGTGGACGAATACGGCGATGTCACCGGGCTGGTGACGGTCAACGACCTCATGGGTGCCGTGCTCGGCCGCATCCAGTCGCACGAAGCCGATGACACGGGCATCGGCGTGACGGTGCGCGAGGACGGGTCGATGCTGGTCGACGGTTCGCTCGGCGTCGAGGAATTGCGCGACGTGATCGGCGGCGGCGCACTACCCGGCGAGGAGGAACACGATTTCCATACCGTGGCCGGCATGGTCATCGCCCATTTCGGGCGGATTCCCCACGCGGGCGAATATTTCGCATGGGACACCTGGCGGATCGAGGTCATCGATCTGGATGGCCCACGCGTGGACAAGCTGCTGCTGGAGCAGCGCGCTGGTGGGGTCGACGATGGCGACGACCGGCCGGCCTGAGCGCCCGCACGCGATCGGCACGCGTGTTCTGCTCGATGCGATGGCGGAAGGTGATCCCACGGAAACGCTGCCGCTGGGCGGTCTCTTCCATGGCCTCGGCGACCGCGCGTTCGGCATGCTGTTGATTGCCGCCACGGCCCCGGCCTTCATACCTATTCCAGGGCTCGCCGGCGGCCTGAGTGGGCCACTGGTGATGCTGGTCGGCGTGCAGTTGCTGCTGCGCCTGCGCCAACCATGGCTGCCAGGCCCCATCGCCCGCCGAGGTCCACGCCGGGCCATGCTCGCGCGTCTTCGCGACATCCTGGATCCGTGGCTGCGCCGGCTCGAACGGCTGGTACGCCCACGCGCCTCGCCGATGCTCGACCACTGGGCACCAGGCATCATCACCGGCCTGCTCGTGTTCTCGCTCGGGCTGCTGCTGACGCTCCCGATTCCCTTCACCAATTACCTGCTGGCCGTGCTGCTGCTTTTTTTCGCCCTCGCCTTCCTCGAACGCGACGGCATGCTGATGGGCGTTGCCTGGCTTGGCGGTGCGGCGGCGCTGATCGCCTTCGGTGCGATGTCAGGAACCGCAGCGGCGTTGCTGCAACGCTGGGTCTAGCGTCAGGGCTCCAGTGCCTGCGTGGCGCTGACAGCAGGCCGGGAGCCTGAGCGCTCACGTTGCGGGGCCAGAGGCAGAACCCCCACCTTGCCGGTCGGATTGCGCGGATCGGTACCGCCTTCCAGCCGATTGTCCTCGCGGTCCCAGGCCACCGTCTGCAGATTGCCCCAAGGGCTTTCACCTGCATTGACGCGGTGCCCCATGGCCTGCAAAGCACTCACCGTCGCCGTATCGAGCGCGCCGGCTTCCGCCGAGATCACGTCCGGCTGCCACTGGTGGTGGATCCGCGGCAACGCGGCGACTTGCTGCGCGGACAGTCCGGCGTCGTAACCGAGGATGCCGAGCAGTACCTCGGTGATGATGCGGCTGCCGCCCGGCGCGCCGATCACCGCGAGCTTTCCATCCGATTCAATGAAGCTCGGCGTCATTGAACTGAGCATGCGCTTGCCGGCCTTGGGTGCGTTCGCCTCGAAACCCATCACGCCAAACGCGTTCGGTGTGCCCGGCTTGAGCGCGAAGTCGTCCATCTCGTTATTGAGGAGCACGCCGGTTCCGGGGGCGACCATGCCCGAACCGTAGGTCAGGTTCACCGTCTGCGTCGCGGAGACGAGGTTGCCCTGCGCATCGATGATCGAAAAATGCGTGGTCTCGTCGTCTTCCAGCGGCGCGGGCACGCCAGGCAGCAGGTCGCTGGGCGTTGCACGCTCCGGATGGATCGTCGCGCGCAGGCCCGCCGCATAGTCCGCATCAATGAGGCGCGCGACGGGCACCTTCACGAAGTCGGGGTCACCGAGATAGATCGTGCGGTCACGAAAGGCGCGGCGCATGGCCTCCACGAGAATGTGCGTGCGATGCGTGGCATCGAGCTTCGCGAGATCCCAGCCCTCGAGCATCTGCAGGATCTCGGCCAGCGCCACGCCGCCGGACGATGGCGGCGGCGCGGTGGTGACACGCCAGCCGCGATAGCGGAAGCGCAGGGGCTCGCGTTCGCGCACGCGGTAGCCGGCGAGCTCCGCAGCCGTCCACATGCCGCCCTCCTCCTTTACCGCCGCGAGCAGCTTCGACGCGACATCGCCGCGGTAGAAGCCATCGGATCCTTTGCGTGCAAGCAGTTCGAGCGTGTTGGCGAGGTCCGGCTGGCGGAACGTCTCGCCCTCGGTCGGCGGGTCCCCATCCGCAAGGAAGACGGCACGCGTGCCGGGATAACGTTCCATCACTGCGCGGCGGCTGCCATAACCTTTTTCCAGGCGCGCGTAGACCGGAAAACCATTGCGCGCGACGCGGATCGCAGGCGCCAGCGATTTCGACAGTGGCAGGCGCCCGTACCGCCCGGCGATATGCACGAGCGCCGCCGGCAGACCGGGGATACCCGCGGACCACGGCCCGTTGGTGGCGCGATCACGATCCAGATCCCCCTTCGCGTCGAGATAGGCCTGCGGTGTAGCCGACCGCGGCGCGATTTCGCGCGCGTCAACGAAGACATCCCGCCCACTCTTTGCATCGTGCAGCAGGAAGAAGCCGCCGCCGCCCAGCCCGGAGCTCACCGGCTCGACCACGGCGAGCATCGCCGACACCGCCACCGCCGCGTCGAACGCGTTGCCCCCTGCCCGCGTCGTTTCCAGCCCGGCGTCAGTCGCCAGCGCGTGCGCGCTCGCGATCACGGTTCCCGGCGGATGCTTCGCCTGGGCCTTCGTCGCTGCCGCCGCCGGCAACGCCAGGGCCAGAGACAACAGCATGGCGGACAGCACGTGCACGATCGGGCGCATCAAGCAATCTCCAGCGAGCCGCCCGCAAGACGCATCGCCTTGGCCAGCAGTTCGTCGCGGGTTTCGGGAATCGAGGGATCCGGGTCGATGCACTCGACCGGGCAGACCACGACGCATTGCGGCTCATCGAAGTGGCCGACGCATTCCGTGCAGCGCGCCGGATCGATGACATAGATCACCTCGCCCTGCGAGATCGCCTGGTTCGGACAGGCGGGCTCGCAGACGTCGCAGTTCACGCAGAGGTCGTTGATCTTGAGCGACATGGGGGCGCCGTGTGGACGCGCCATTGTCGCATCGGGGCACGTGAACGCGGCTGACGCCTGCCATCGCCCAACATCTGCGGATGCCGGGCTGTTCGCCCTCCGTCGCCTCCAAAGCAGACGGCCGGCATACGCCGGCCGTCCATTTCCGGGCCGCCTTGCGGAAGCCGGTGATGCGGTGTGCCTACTTGGCTTCGACGAACTGGAAGTTGCCGCCCGAAGGCTTCACCGCCGCTTCGACGCGATCCTTGTCCGCGGCATCGCCGATGAAGATCACCTTGACGCCCTTCATCGAGCCGGGTGCGGCTTTGGTGAACGCGGCGACCGCGAGGTCCGCACTCTTGCCCGAATTGGGCGAGCCGAATGCCAGCAGCGTCCCCTCGACGCCACCGCGCTGGACGTCACCCAGTGCCTTTTCCAGCTGACGGTCGTAGTAGCCCTGGAAGTCCGGTGTGTCCGCGGCCGGCAACGTATAGACGTAGGTGCTGAACGCGCCATCGAGATTGCGTTTGACGACATCGGTCAGATACGCATTCCACGCCGTCTCGTCACTCGTCGTGGGGGCGGGCACCGCAGCCCCCTGCGTCGCGACGGGCGCGGCGGCCTCATCTTTCTTGCAGGCAGCCAGGAACGGCAGGGTGAGCGCGGCGATCAGCAGCAGATGGGTCGTCTTCATGGGATTCCTCGGGGTGGACATCAGGGGCGCCGCCAGTAGGCCTGCAGCGCGGAGGCTACCGCTGGCGGCACGAAACCGGAGACGTCGCCGCCAAGGCGGGCGATCTCGCGTACCAGCGATGAAGAAATGAAGCCGTACTGCTCGGCCGGGGTCAGGAACAGCGTCTCGGCTTCCGGTATGAGATGCCGGTTCATGCTGGCCAGCTGGAATTCGTATTCGAAATCCGACACCGCGCGCAGGCCGCGCAGCAGTACGCCGGCGCCGACGTCGCGCACGAAATGCGCGAGCAGGCAGTCAAAACCCTGCACCTCCACGTGCGCATGATGAGCCAGGGCCTCGCGGGTGAGTGCGACGCGGATGTCCAGTGGAATCGCCGGCCCCTTCCCCGGGCTTTCGGCGACTCCGACGATCAGGCGGTCGAAAAGCGGCGCCGCCCGATCGACGAGGTCGATATGACCGTTCGTGATCGGATCGAACGTGCCGGGATAGACAGCGGTGCGGTGTCGGGCCGCGCTCATGGACAGGTCACAGTCTGGATGGCTCCCCCGCCACCGGATCGGAACCGAGTGTAGCAGCGGGCGTGGCCAGCGCCGGGGCCCGATAGAGCGCGTAGCGGACCTCGTGGGTACGCCCTTCGCGATGGAGCTCCCAGGCCGGTGGCACATCGACGGGTGCGTCGTGCGGCGCCTCCACGTAGATGAGGGCTCCTGCCGCCAGCCGTGGCTGCAGCAATGGCCATACACGGGGCCACAGCGCGGCCGCGAAGGGCGGATCGACGAAAGCGATGTCGAAGCGGGGCTCCGCCGTGGACCGCAGCCAATCCAGGGCATCGGCCTGGACGACCTTGCCGCCCGACGCATCGGGCAGGCGCGCGAGCAACGCTCGTAAGGCCTCGACCAGTACGGCGTCGCGTTCCACCAGCACGACATCCGCAGCGCCGCGCGACATCGCCTCGAGCCCGAGCGCGCCGGTGCCGGCGAACAGGTCGAGCACGCGGGCGCCCGGCAGCACCGGCATGAGCCAGTTGAAGAGAGTTTCGCGAACCCGGTCGGACGTTGGCCGCAAGCCTGCGACACCCGGCACGTCGAGCCGCGTTCCACGCCACCGGCCTGCGATCAACCGTACTTTTCCAGGCGGCATGTTCATCGGGGCGTCGGTAGGGCCGGTGCTAGCATGTCGCGCTCATTTTCCCTTATTCCGACGCCGCCGATGCTGAGTTTCCTTCGCCGCAAGAAGCCGACCGATACCAGGCCGCGGCTGTCGACCGAAGAGCTCGCCGCGGCGTTCCCGGATGCGCCTCCACCAGTGGACACGGCTCCTTCGGAGCCGGTCTCAACCGCGGCGCCCATGCAGGCCGCGCCGCCGATGTCCGCCCCCCTGCCTGCGCTCGCTGTCGAGGCCCTGGGGGATCAGGCGGAATCGGATGATGCGATCGGCGGGATGACGGAGAGGCTGGGCCACGCACCTCTCCCCGATGTCGGTGCACAGGCCAGCCGCGAAACATCCGTGGCAGACGCGCCCGGCGCACCTGCGGACAACGCAGGGCAGCTGCCAGCGGCATCAGCCGGAAAGCCTGGCTGGCGCGAACGTCTCAAGGGCAGCACCTTCGCGCGGACGTTCACCGGCCTGTTCTCGCGCAATCCGAAGCTCGACGACGACCTGCTCGACGAGATCGAGACCGCACTGCTGACCGCCGATGTCGGCGTCACCGCGTCGACCGAACTGGTGGAACGCCTTCGTCGACGGATGAAGGCCCGCGAGTTCGCGGATGCGAACGCTCTGCTTGCGGCATTGCGCGCCGACCTTCTGGCGATGCTCGCGCCGGTCGCGCAACCGCTGGTGATCGACCAGGATGCGCGGCCCTTCGTGGTGCTGACCGTCGGCGTCAACGGCGTAGGCAAGACCACCACCATCGGCAAGCTCGCGCACCGGTTCAAGAATGAAGGCCACAGCCTGATGCTGGCCGCGGGCGACACGTTCCGTGCGGCGGCGGTCGCGCAGCTGCAGGCCTGGGGCGACCGGAATGGCGTAACGGTGGTGGCGCAGGGACAGAATGCGGATGCCGCATCGGTCGCTTTCGATGCGCTGCAGGCGGCACGTGCGCGCGGCACCGGGGTGCTGATCGCCGATACCGCGGGCCGCCTGCATACGCAACAGGGCCTGATGGCCGAACTGGGCAAGATCCGACGGGTGTTGCAGAAGCTGGACCCCGCCGCGCCACACGAAGTACTGCTGGTCATCGATGGCACGACCGGCCAGAACGCTATCTCCCAGGTGCGTCAGTTCCATGCGGCAGTGGGAGTCACTGGGCTGGTTGTCACCAAGCTCGATGGCACCGCGAAAGGCGGGGTGGTATTCGCGCTTGCGCGGGAGTTCGGCATCCCGATCCGCTTCGCGGGGATAGGCGAGCGTCCCGAGGATCTACGGGTCTTCGATGCCACGGCGTTTGTCGACGCCCTGCTCCCGGACGCGCTCGCAGGCTGATGGACGAGCCGCGTCGCAACGGCGACGGGATACCCGGCGCGCACCCGCGCATGAAGCCTCGACGCCGCAGCGTGGTGCTGGTCACGCTCCTCGTCCTGCTCGCGGTGATCGGCGGGCTGATGCGCTGGGCCTCGCGGCCGCAGCAGGTGGGTTCGCTCGTGCTCTCCCAGGCAAGCCGCGCATCGGGCCTGCGTATCACTGCCCGCGGCGTCACCGAATACCAGTTGCGCGGTGTGCCGCGCCTGGTGCTGCGCGATGTGGTCGCGCAGCGCGACGGCGACGCGGTGCCGGTGATGCGTGCGCGGCGGATCGCGCTCGCGCTGCCGTGGTCCACGCTCCGCTCGCGTGGACGCAACCTCGACATCCATCACGTCGCGCTGGATTCGCCGCAGCTGGACATCGGCGCGCTCCAGCGCTGGCTGGCGACGCGGCCCGATACCGGCCCCACGCGGGTGCCGGGCCTGTCGCACGGGCTCGCCGCACGTGATGCACGCGTTCTTGGCGATGGCTGGTCGGTGGAAGGGCTGGACGTGGATGTCCCGATGCTCGCGCCGGGCCATCCGGTACGCGCGCACCTGCGAGGCCGTGCGATTGCCGCGACCACCACCCTTCCCTTCGACCTGCATGCAACTCTCGCGCGCCCTGCCGCGCATGCCGGCCTGGGTGTTGCCGGGCATCTCGACGTTGTGCGCTCCGACTGGCAGCTCGCACTCGACCTGCAATTGCAAGGGCGCCCCGACCTCGCGAACGGGCTCGTACTCGAAGGCATGCGGCTTGGTGCGGACGCGCGCTACGTGGCCGGAGAAACACGCATTCCTTTCGCCATCGGGCTGGCAGGACGCGCCGCGTATCACGCCGGCCTGTCCCTCAGCCCGGTTTCGCTCGCGCTACGCGACGGTGACGCCATTGCGGACACCGATGCGCATGGTGCCGTGTCATGGGGCCGCCTGCTCGTATTCCAGCTCGACGGCCAAATCGCACACTGGCCCCGCAGCTGGCCCGCGCTTCCACCACCGATCAACCGTCCACCCGGGCCGCTGCCTTTCGCAGATCGGAAGAACACGT
>SCUY01000078.1 GCA_004322525.1 Lysobacter sp.
CCGACCACAGCAACCCCACGCGCATCGTGCTGGTGCTGCGCAGCAACCGTGTCGATGTCGACCCGCTGATGGGCCACCTGTTCGCGACGACCGATCTCGAACGCAGCTACCGCATCAACTTCAATGTCATCGGCCTTGACGGCAAGCCACAGGTCAAGAACCTGCGGATGTTCCTCACCGAGTGGCTGCAATTCCGCAGCGACACGGTCACGCGTCGCCTGACCCACCGCCTCGAACGCGTCGAGCGCCGCCTGCACCTGCTCGAGGGTCTGCTGGTCGCGTTTCTCAACCTCGACGAGGTGATCCGCATCATCCGCAGCGAGGACGAGCCCAAGCCTGTACTGATGGCGCGTTTCGGCCTCAGCGTCGACCAGGCCGACTACATCCTGGAGACGCGCCTGCGCCAACTCGCGCGGCTGGAGGAAATGAAGATCCGCGGCGAGCAGGATGAACTGGCGACCGAGCGCGAGCGCATCCAGTCGATCCTCTCCAGCAAGGCGAAGCTCAGGAAACTGGTGAAGGACGAGCTGCTGGCCGATGCGAAGAAGTTCGGTGACGAACGTCGCTCGCCGCTGGTCGCCCGCGGCGCGGCGCAGGCGATCTCCGAAAGCGAGCTGGTGGCGAGCGAGCCGATGACTGTGGTGGTCAGCCAGAAGGGCTGGGTGCGCGCAGCGAAGGGCCACGAGATCGATGCGGCCGGGCTCTCATACCGCGAGGGAGACGAGCTGCTGTCGGCGGTACGAACGCGCAGCACCGCGCAGGTGGCATTCCTCGATTCGACCGGCCGCAGCTATTCGACCGTCGTGCATTCGCTTCCATCCGCGCGCGGCAATGGCGAGCCGCTGACGGGGCGTTTTTCACCGCCGTCGGGCGCGTCGATCCAGGCGGTGGCCAGCGGTGATGCGGAGCAGCGTTTCGTGCTGGCCACGAGCCACGGCTACGGCTTCGTCACCGCATTTGAAAACCTGGTCAGCCGCAACAAGGCAGGCAAGGCGATGGTCTCCCTGACACCCGGTGCCAACGTGCTGCAGCCGGCAACCGCCTCGATGGCCCCGGAGGCACGCGTGGTTCTCGCCACCAGCGCTGGCCATGTCCTGGCGTTCCCTGTCTCGCATCTGCCGGAAATGGACCGCGGCAAGGGCAACCGGATGATCGAGATCCCGAAGGCGAAGCTCGGCACCGAGCGCGTCATCGACGTCGCCGTGATCATTCCCGGGCAATCACTCGTGGTGCTGTCGGGCGCACGCTCCATGACCCTCTCCTACAACGACCTCGACACCTACGTGGGTCAACGCGCGGCCCGCGGTGGTCTGTTGCCGCGCGGCTGGCAGAAGGTGGAGGGCCTGCTCGTCGAGTGAGGCCCGGGGCACCGGATGTCTCGCGATGCAGCGGATCAACCCGGAAGCAGCAGGCCGGCGGCTTTACGCCGCGCTGCCGGCGATGCCTTCAGCAACGGCAGCAGTTCGGCGAAAGGCAGCGGGCGACCGAGCAGGAAGCCTTGCACCTCGTCGATGCTGCGGGTACGCAGCCAGTCGAGTTGCAGCGTGGTCTCGACGCCCTCGGCAACCGTGCGGATATCGAGCGCATGCGCCAGGCCGATGATCGAATTGCAGATCGCGGCGTCGTCGTCGTCGATGCCGAGGTCGCGCACGAACGAGCGGTCGATCTTCAGGCGGTCGATAGGGAATCGCTTCAGGTAGGCAAGGCTCGAGTAGCCGGTGCCGAAGTCATCGACCGAGAACGTCACGCCCAGTGCGGTGATCTGTCGCATCAGTTCGATCGCGCGCTCCGGATTGCTCATCAACAGCCCTTCGGTGATCTCGAGCTCCAGAATTTCAGCGGGAACACCATGTGCCTGCATCGCTTCGCGCACATGTTCGACCAGGCCATCATTGAACTGCGCCGGCGAAACGTTCACCGCGATGCGCAGGTGGCCGAGCCCGGCGTCGGCCAGCAACCGGTAATGCTTCGCCGCCTGGTGCAGGACGCGGCGGCCGACATCGACGATCAGGCCGCTTTCCTCGCAGACAGCGATGAACTCGCCCGGAAGCACGATGCCGCGCTCCGGATGGTGCCAGCGCAGCAGGGCCTCGAGCGCCACGGGGTTCTCGTCACGATCGAACAGTGGCTGGAATACAGGAATGAACTCGTCGCGCTCGAGCGCGAGCCGCAGCTGCGAAACCAGGTGCAGGCGCCGCGATATGCCTTCGACGAAATCGGAATGGAACTCCACGGCCCGGTTCCGGCCCTGGCGTTTGGCCTGGTACATCGCGAGGTCACCGTGCATGAGCAGGGTGTCGACATCCGCGCCAGCCTCGGGAAACCGGCACCAGCCGATGCTCGAGGTGACGGTGTGCTGGGTGTCGCCGATATGCAGGGGAACGGCGAGCGTTGCACCGATCCGGGCGATGACATCGGCGGCACCCGCATCACCTTCCTGCTCGGTGAGGATGATGACGAACTCGTCGCCGCCAAAGCGGGCCACTGTATCGGTGGCGCGCGCCACGGCGCGAAGGCGTGAGGCGACCTCGCCCAGCACGCGATCACCCACGCTATGCCCCAGCGAATCGTTGACGAGCTTGAAGTCGTCGAGATCGATGAAGATCAGGGTGCCGCTGCGGCCATAGCGCTGCGCATTGAACAGCGCCTGCTGCAGGCGGTCCTGCAGGAGCTGCCGGTTCGGCAGGCCGGTGAGTTCGTCATGCGTGGCCCGGTAGGCGAGCTGGTCTTCATAATTCTGACGGTCGCTGATATCGAGCATGCCGCCCACCACGCGTACCGGCCGGCCGGTGGCATCCCGCAGCACGAAGCCCCGATCGAGCACCGTGGCGTACGAGCCATCGCCGCGACGGTAGCGATACTGTTCCTGCCACTCGCTGTCGACCCCTTCCACCGCCGCATGGAAGCTCGTGGCCACGCGGGCGTTGTCGCCGGGATGGATGCGGTCGAGCCATTGCGATTCGGTCTCGAAAAGCGCTTCGGGATAGCCGAACCGGGTGTAATGGCTCTCGCTCCACCAGATTTCGCCGCGGTCGAGGTCGTAGTCGTAGACCGCATCACTGGTTGCACGGGCGACGAGGCGAAAGCGCTGGTCGGCCTGCTCGCGTTCGGTCACATCCTGCGCGGAGACGAGCCGCGCATTGTGCCCCTCGAAAGCGATGTCATGACTGAAGATGGCAGTGCGCAGTACGCGGCCGCTCTTGTGCAGATGCGTCCAGACGTGCCCCTGCGGCCGATCGCGGGCCGCGCTGCGCACGGCTTCCTCCAGCAACCCCGCATCGTCCGGCGGGCGCAGCACCAGCATGCTCGCCCCGACCAGCTCGGCACGCGAATAGCCATAGTGGGCAAGCATCGCGTCGTTTACCGCGAGGATGCTCAGGCTGTCGCGGTCGAATACCCACATCGGCAACGGGTTGTGCTCGAACAGGAAACGGTAGTCGGCTTCCGCGCGTTCGGCGCGCTCGCGCGCTTCGAACAGTTCGGTGAGGTCCTGATAGACGCCGCGGACAACGATGCGGCCGTCATCCGTTGTCGCCCGCGTCGCGCGGGTGAAGACATGCCGCTCGTGGCCGTTGCCCTCGACCACCCGGTAATGCGTTTCTACCGGTTGCCCGTTGTCGAGGATTACCCGAGCCAGTCGAAGGAGCCGGGGTCGATCGTCGGCGTGCACGCGGCCGAGGGCCTGATCGAGTTGGAGCGTCGCACTGTCGGCGCATGGGGTTTCAAGCTCGACGGAATCGCCGAACAGGCTGACGAGCCCGCTCGCCGGATCCCATTCGTACTCGCCCAGGCGCACGAGGGCATGCGCCTGCCGAAGGCGCTCCTCGGCACGGGTGGTGGCGCCCAAAGAGGATTCGAGGCGGCCGATCAGGCGCGCTTGCCCGTCCTGCGCGCGCACGAAGCGCCGCACCAGCCAGGCCCAGGCACCGGCGATCACGAAGGCGAAGAACAGCGTCGCCGCCGCCGGCCAGCCCCATACCGACAGCAGGCTGTGCTGCCTGGCGCCCACCATCACGTCCAGCGGGACTTCGTTCAACCGCCGGAAATAGTGGTGGCGGTTTTCACCGTCGATGACGCTTGCCTCGTCGTATTCACCCTCTTGCGCGTTCCGCCAGCGCGGAGTGAACAGGGCGGCGCCGCCGACTGGACGGCCGGTGTCGGCGGGATCACCCGATGACCGGGCGATGATCACGCCACTGTCGTGGAGGACGCTGATGACATCGCCATGGCTCAGCGTGAACCCCCCCACCACATCATTGAAAAGACCGATATCGACGAGCGCCCGTGCGACATGCCCCTTGTCGCGCCAGGAGGCACGCACATACCAGCGGCCGGAAATGCGTACCGGGGGGTCGAGCATCAACCGGTCCGGAACCATCCGGTCGTCCGGCCGCACGGGGCGCACGGTGAGGTCGCGCATGCCGATGACCGCGCCTTTGGCGGACGACGGATCATCCGCCGCAGCGTCGAGCTGTCGTCCCAGCAACAGCATGCGGTCCTGCAATTGCCTTTCCACCGCATCGGCCAGCAGATGTGTTTTTATCTGGCGCTGATGCTTCGACTGCCGGTACTCGCTCGCGATCAGGACCACCGCGGTGAGCGGCAGCAGCATCCCCAGCGCCAGGCCCATCGCCAGCAGATGCCCCCGTTTCCGGGCCACAGCGCCTCCCTGCGGTGTCATCGTGTTGTCAATTGCACTGGAGCGCACTGGGGACATTCGGCGGACCGGTTCCACGGCTGAATCGGACCTTACACGGTGCTAAGGGAGATCATCGAGACGCTGCTCTCACGCACGCGCAGGGCGTTTTGCAGGTTAACGGCCGCTGGCGCATCCGCTTTACCCGGCGGGAAGGCGCCTCATGCGACGGCTGTGGAGTCCCGGTGGACCCCCGCGACGGCACGCCCCGACGGATCGGCGGCAGCGGCAAAGGCCGCGTCCCAGGCCAGCGCAGCGGGCGTTGAGCAGGCGATCGACTTGCCGGCGGGCACGGTGCGGGCGCAGGCCTCGCCCGGGAAGGCCGCATCGAACAGCGCCCGGTAGAGGTAGGCCTCCTTCGTCTGCGGTGGGTTCACCGGAAAGCGGCGTGGCGCGTCGGCCAGCGCGGCATCGCCGACTTCCCTGCCGGCGTGTGCTTTCAGCCCGTCGATCCACCCATAGCCCACGCCATCGCTGAACTGCTCTTTCTGCCGCCACAGGATCGACTCCG
>SCUY01000079.1 GCA_004322525.1 Lysobacter sp.
GGGCCTGGGCGTCGGGCCATGCGGCCGGTTCGAGCGTCTGATTCCCGCTGCCCGTCATGACAGACGAACGAAGCCCCGACCTTGCGGCCGGGGCTTCCGATCAACTCGACGGATGCGGCTTGCGGATCAGCAAGCGGGTTGCTCCTGACCGGTTACTGACAGACGCGGATCACTTCGCGACGGCCCCGCTCCTGGCGATGGCGCTGGATCTTGTGGCCGGCCACGCCGCCGGCGACCGCGCCGCCGACGGTCGCCAGGTCGCGGCCCTTGCCGCCACCGACCTGATGGCCCACCAGCCCGCCCACGACGGCACCGATCGCGGTGCCGGTGATGCGGTGCGGATCCTTTACCGGAGCGGCCCGGTAGACCACTTTGTTGTAGCAACGCGCGGCCTGGGCGTCGGTCGCGAACGCGAGGCTGGACAGCAGGGCGGTCGCGGCGAGAATGCGGAGGGTCTGCATGTCGGGAACTCCAACGGGGGATGCGCCGAGCCTAGCGCCGCGAGTCCCGCTCCGCGCTGACTGGCAATCCCCGCACTCAGCGGCCGCTCATGCAGGATCGCCGGCCTCACGAACGCCATGCCAGCAATGCCAGGGATGAGCGAGACTGTCGGCCCGCCGGCCCATCACCCTCTCCATGACTCCCGATGCAGTGACTGCCCGTGCGCTTCGCCTTCTGCCGGGGCTGCTCGCGATCGGCATGTCCAGCTTTGTCGCTGCGGTGGTCACGCTGGTCAATACGGGACTGGATGCCGGGCTCGCCGGACGCTGGCTGCGGGCCTGGGCACTCGCCTGTCCAGCCGCGATAGTGGCGGCCTATGCCCTGCGCCCCGTCGCCTGGCGGTGCGCCCTGTCGATCTCACGCCGGCTGGGCGACGGCTGATCTGCTGACGGCTCTGCTGCGGGCCGTCGATCTGGATTCCAACTGCGCGCGCGGTTCGAGCTGGCCGACACTAGGGCAACCGGGGCGCTTGTTGGCAACGACGCGCAAGGATGACGCCCGCCTTGGGCGGCGATGCCGATGCCGGATCAGCCGCGCGCGGCGAGGATCGTGCCCAGCGAGGCTGGCTTGGCGAACAGGTAGCCCTGCCCGAGTTCGCAGCCCAGTTCCAGCAGCGCACCACGCTGCAGTTCGGTCTCGATTCCTTCGGCCACCACCTCGAGCCGCTGCGCACGCGACAGCGCGAGGATCGCCCGCACCACCGCCGTGCTGCCGCCTTCCTCTTCCAGCTGCAGGTCGCTGATGAACGAGCGGTCGATCTTCACCGTATGCAACTTGAAGCGGTGCAGATAGCTCAGCGACGAGTAGCCGGTGCCGAAGTCGTCCAGTGCGATCAACACGCCGTTGTCGCGCAGCCGGTTGAACACCTGGCCGATCTGCTCGGGGTTTTCCAGCAACGCGCCTTCGGTGACTTCGATGCGCACCTGCGCCGGGTTCACACCTTTGGATGCGATCAGCCGCAGGAACCGTTCGTCCAGGTCGAGCGAGCGGAAGTGCCGCGGCGAGAAATTGAGATTGACGTACTGGTCCGGGGCAAGCAGCCGCGATGCCATGTCGAGCGTGCTCTCGAACATCTGCCAGTCGAGCACCTCCATGCTGCCGCTCGCGTCGGCGACATGCAGGAAGGCCGCCGGCGCCAGCACGCCGCGTTCGGGATGGTTCCAGCGCATGAGCGCCTCGTAACCGACCACGCCACCATCGATGAGGCGCACGATCGGCTGGAAGTAGGGTTCGAATTCACGGCGGGTGACCGCACGCCGCAGGTCGCTCTCCACTTCCAGCAGGTGCAGGGCCTGCTCGTGCAGCTGTTCGTCGAACAGTTCGATGCGGTGCCGACCGCCTGACTTCGCGCGGTACATCGCGATGTCGGCGTCGCGCAGCAGGTCTTCGGGGCTCGCATAGTGGGGCGAGCTCAGGGTGATGCCGACGCTGGCGCCGGTGAACAGCTCCTTGCCCTCGACGCGTACCGGCTCGCGCAAGGCATCGATCACCCGTTGCCCCATGCGCATGGCACTGTCGGCACCTTCGACATCCATCAGGATCGCGAATTCGTCACCGCCGAGGCGGGCGACCATGTCGCGGCCGCCTCGCACGCAACGGGAGAAACGCCGCGCGACCTCCTTCAGCAGCGCGTCGCCCACCAGATGCCCGACCGAATCGTTGATGACCTTGAAGCGATCAAGATCCATGAACAGCACGGCGAAGCGGTAGCTCGGATCGCGCTCGCGATGCGCCAGCGCGCGCACCAGCTGGTCGCGCAGGTAGGCGCGGTTGGGCAGCCCGGTCAGCGAGTCATGCAGCACCTCGTGCTTGAGCCGCTGCTCGATCTGCTCGCGCACCTCGATCTGCTCGGAGAGCTCCACCGTGCGCTCGGCGACACGGCGCTCCAGGTCGGCATAGGCATTCTTCAGTTCGGCGGCGGCGCGTTGGCGCTCAAGGCCGTTGGCGATCTGGTAGGAGATGAAGGTGAGCAGTTCGCGGTCGCGGTCGGTGTAGCCCACGCCCGGGGTATAGCTCTGCACCGCGAGCAGACCCATGACCCGGTCGCCGAGCAGCAGTGGCACACCGAGCCAGGCAACCGATTCCTTGCCGATGGGCGACAGCTCGCCACGTTGCTGCAAGTCGCGGATGCGCGCGAGGGTATCGGGGTCGGACATGTCCAGCAGCAGCGGCTTGCCAAAGCGCATCGCATATTCGGAGATGCCGCGGCCGAGCCTGCGGGTTGAAGCGGTGGCACCGGACTGGTCGACGTAATACGGAAACTGCAGCATCTCGCCGTCGTCGGAAAGAAGCGCGATGTAGAAATTACGTGCATCGAGGAATTCGCCGACGATGCGGTGGACTGCTGCGTAGAACTCGTCGAGATTGGTCGCGGTATGCGAAAGCTCCGCGATCCGGTACAGGGTTTCCTGGATGCGCACGCTGCGCTGGCGTTCCTGCACCTCGAGCGTGAGCTCCTGCGTGCGCTCCTCGACACGGCGTTCGAGCTCCTCCTGCGCCAGCTTGCGGTCCAGCGCGGTCAGGATGTGGCTGCCGACATAGGTCAGCAGCGCCTGGTCGGCCAGCGTGTAACGCGGGCGCTCGATATAGCTCTGCACCACCAGCACGCCGCGCACGCGGTCACTGAGCAGGATCGGCACGCCGAGCCAGTCGTAGCAGTCCGCGCCGATGTCCCGCATCGGGCCAGACACCTGTGTGCGCATCTGCGGGAGCGAGCCCATCAGCGGATGCTTCTCGCGGATCACGTACCAGGTCAGGCCGCGCTCAAGCACCGACATCGGCAGGAACTCGTTCGGATCGCGCGTCAGCGTGTCCTCGGTGTCGACCAGGTAGATGAAACGCAGCGCGTCCTTCTGATCGTCGTACAGCGCGATGTAGAAATTCTCGGCATACATGAAGCGCCCGACGATTACATGCAGCTCGCGCAGCATGTCGCCCAGGTCCATTTCCGAACTGGCCATGTCGGCGATGTGGAACAGCGCGGACTGCAGCTGCTCGGAACGCTCCAGCTGGCGGAGCGAGTCGGTGAGCCGCATCTTCTCGAACACGGCGCGTGCGATCGGCGCGAGCAGGTCGCATTGCTCGCGCAGGTGGCCGCGCAGTGAGGGCCCGCCATCGACCACCACGCCGATGCCGTCGCCGGTTTCCAGTACGTCGATGCAGGCGGCAGCGCGTCCTGTTGCAGCGTTGACGTACCAGCCACCGTTCTCGCGCGCCTGCAACGTGGTGTTGATATCCCCTTCGAGAATGGCCGCGGGATCGTGGACGGAAATCGTCTCGCCCATGCGCCAGGCGATAGCCACGTTATGGAAGCCGGCTTCGGTGAGGTATTCGGTCACGCGGGCAGCGAACGTGGCGATATCGCGCACGCCCAGCAGGTCGCCCAGCGACCGGCCGATCGCTCGCGCTTCGACGGTCATCGCTTCGGCGGACCTCATCAGGATGGCTGCCTCCTCCACGCTTCCACCTTCGGCCGTCCGTGACGCCCTGTTGCCAGCCCGGGGGCCGGGTCTACCTCTTACCGTGATATCGGTCACCGCGCCCGTTTTCTTGAGCGTGGGCCGATCAACCATTCAGGGTCTCGATACGAAGGTGTTGCAAGGAACGTACCAGCGCCACGGCGCATCAGCCGCCTGCCGGATGCCGACCCGCGGCGCCGCCACCGGCGCTTCCGGCGGCGGTAGGCCATCGTCGACGATCCACAGGCCACCGTCGCCGGTGACGAGGTCGATGCCGTCCATCGCACCGGTGATACCGAACGCCTGGCACAGCCGGGCCGGGCCGCGGCAGAGGTCGCGATCCAAGCGCGCGGCCGGCCGCAGGGCACGCATGCGGTCGAGCCCAGCCAGCGGCTCGAGCGCGCGCAGCAGCACCGCGTCGCCCTCGCCCTCGTCACCGCAGACCGGATTGCAGCACCAGTGCATGCCGTAGGTAAAATAGACATACAGCCGCCCGGGCGGGCCGAACATCGTGGCGGTCCTGGGCGTGGGGCCGCGGTAACTGTGCGCCGCCGGGTCGATCGCACCGCGATAGGCCTCCGTTTCGACGATACGACCGCGGCGCCCGTCGGCGCTGACCAGCACCTTGTTGAGCAGGTCGGGTGCGACCAGGCGGGGATCGCGGCGATAGAAGTCGCGTGGCAGGCGCCGCTCCGCGAGTGGCCGGTCCGACGGGGGTTTCACGTCAAGCTGCCGAGCATGGCCGGCCCGCTCACCAAAGCCGTCTCCATGCCCGTGAAGATCCGTACATCCGGCTGTCTCGTCAGCATCGTCGCCTCGATCGGCCTGACCGTCGCGCTCAATCTCGCACTGCGGGCCTGTACCGGCTGATCAGACGCTCGCAGTCGCCTGGTCGAACGGCAGCGGGAGCGCGCCGGTCGCCTCGATCGCAGGGCCGGCACGCTGCTGGGTCTCCTCGTCGGTATCCACCAGCAGCAGGATGCGTCCGGCCGATATCTCTTCGTCGAATTTCTGGCGCACCGGGTCAGGCAGCGCGGAGCCGAAGATCGACGAGGCCATGCCGCCGATCGCCGCGCCCGCCAGCGCCGCGATGCCGGCCCCGGCCAGGGTGATCCCCACCGGTGAGAGCACGACCGCGGCAAGCCCGAGCAACAGGCCGGTAGCCCCTCCCGCGGCGACTCCCTTCATCGCTCCCTGCACGAAGTCGCCGTCGGCTTCCTTGTGCTTGTTGGGAATGGAATCGAGCTCGATGTCCGAACGCGCGACCAGCATGATGCAGTCCTCGCCAACACCGGCATCGCGCGCGGCCTGCATGGCCGCACGGGTCATGTCGAGGTCGGGCGTGCTGTAGACGTGGCGTGTCTTCATCGCAATCTCCAGGCAAGGCGGCGCACCGGCACCGCATGGGCAGCGGCAGCGTGCGGCGACGGCGGTGCATGGCACGTGAGAGATCGCGATACTGCGCGCATGAAGGACATCCGCACGCTCCCACGCCTCGTCGGCTTCGACGGCGACGACACGCTCTGGCGCAGCGAGGATTACTTCGCGGCCGCGCAGGCCGAGTACGAACGCATCCTGTCGCCCTATGTCGACCTCGGCAACGCGGTACTGCACGAGCGTCTGTACGCGGTGGAGAAGCGCAACCTCGCGATCTTCGGCTATGGCGTCAAGGGAATGGCGCTGTCGATGATCGAGGCGGCGGTGTCGATGACCGACGGGCGCATCGGTGGCGCGGACGTGCATCGCATCGTCGAGCTGGCGAAGACGATGCTGCGGCATCCGGTCGAACTGCTGCCCGGCATTCGCGAGGCGGTGACGGCGATCGCCTCCCGCTACCCGGTGGTGCTCATCACCAAGGGCGATCTGTTCCATCAGGAAGCGAAGGTGCGCGACTCCGGCCTCGCCGATCTGTTCGGCCGCATCGAGATCGTCAGCGAGAAGGATGCGACGACGTACTCGCGCCTGCTGCGGGAGTTCGACATCGAGGCCGGCGAATTCGTGATGGTGGGCAATTCATTGCGCTCGGACATCGCGCCGGTGATAGCGCTCGGTGGCTGGGGCGTGCATATGCCCTATCACCTGACCTGGGTGCATGAGCGCGAAGCGGAGGTCACCTCATGTGATCGCCTGCGCGAGGCAAGCGGGCCAGCCGCACTGCCCGCCGCGGTGGCGGACATCGCACGCTGCATGAGCGCGGGCGCAATGCTCACTGAGTAATGGCTGACCGGGGCTGGCGGATTACAGCCCTGTTCACCCCGGCCGCGGCAAGGTCGAACCCTGCCCGCATGGTGCGGGTCGACCAAAGGAGAATCCTCATGGCCATCATGACCCGCTGGTTCGCCCCAGCCGCCCTCGCCGTCGCACTGGGCGCCGCATCGCTGGCGCCGGCCCCGGCCCAGGCGCAGTCCGCGGATATGCTGACCCGCGTGCTGGTCGACGTCGCCGATGTCGTATTCCGCAACAACCAGCCGTACTACCGCAACGGCAATTACAGCGCGGACGATCGCCTGGTGATGTCGCGTGACCGTTACGGTCGCCCGGTGTACTACCGCGTCACCGACCCGCGCTACGGGAACGGTT
>SCUY01000080.1 GCA_004322525.1 Lysobacter sp.
TCCCGCGGAGCGCGAGCCACACGCCGGGGAACACGGTCGTGGCGAGCCATGGAAGATCGAAGGCGACGGCGGCGACCAGCATCGCGAGCGCGACGCAGGCACCGAGTACGAGTTCACGGCGATGGCGTGGGGAAAAATGTTTCACGTCTCGTCTCCTGGAAGGAAGATGGCTTCGATCGGTTCGCGGAACAGCCGCGCGATGCGGAACGCGAGCGGCAGGCTCGGGTCGTACTTGCCGGTCTCGATGGCGTTGATGGTCTGTCGCGAAACCGCCAGGCGCTCGGCGAGTTCGCCCTGCGACCAGCCCTGGGCTTCGCGCAGCTCGCGCACGCGGCTCTCCATGTCAGGAAAAGCGCCGCGCGATCACGACTTTCGCCACGCCGTAGACCAGGCAGATCAGCGGGAACATCCAGATCATCGCGGCGCTGGCCGGCACGTCGATCACCTTTGCGGCCTGCAGCAGGCCCGCAGCGAAATAACCGAGCGATACGAGCGCGGTCGACAGGCTCACCGACTCGACTTCGATGCGGCGCTGCATTTCATCGGTGTCGCGGATGTGCCGCATGATCGCGCGGATCGCCAGGGCGATGAACGGCACCGGCGTCAGTGCGATGAGCGCCCGCAGCGCGACATCGTCGACGCCCTGCTTCAGCAGCCACGTCGAGCCGAGGATGGTGAAGACATAGCCGACCATCGGCGGCATGAATTCGCGCAGGTAGCGCTCGCGCAGGGCCGGCGGGCTGGCGTCGATCGCGTCGGGCAGGTGCGTCATCAGCATGCCGGCGAGCAGCAGCGTTGCTCCCAGGCCGATCAACAGTGCGCGCGCCAGGTCCGGCATCAGCGCGGGCTGCAGCGCGCGGCCGCCGACGGCGGTGAGGAGCATGAGCAGGCCGGCGATCAGCAGGGCCCGGGCTTTGAAGTTGGTCACGGCACATGGTCAAGGAAGCTTGACAGCTACGCTACGGGCCGCCTGCGGCCGCTGTCAAGCGAGCTTTACATTTTCCGACCGGCGGTCGTTTGGCCCGGGGACGAGCGCGTCCGCCGCGGCCCGGTCCGGCACGGCACGACGACGACGACGACGACGACGAGGCGGGGCCGCCTACTTCGAGCTGACGTACTTCTCGCGCCGGATCCGGGCGACCGGCAGCCCGTGCCCCTTGAGCGCCTCGAAGCAGGCATCGACCATGTTCGGATTGCCGCACAGGTAGGCGATGTCGCTGCCCGCGTCCGGCGCGAACTCGTCGAGGAACTGCTGCACGTAGCCGCGGCGCACATCGGCATGCGCCTGCGGGGAACCTTCCTCCGGCAGTTCGCGCGAGAAGCACGGCACGAAGCGGAAGTTCGACGGATGCTTCGCTGCGAACGCGCGGAATTCGTCGCCGTAGAGCAGCTCGGCTGGCGTGCGCGCGCCGAAGAGCAGCGCGACTTCGATGTCGCGTTCGCGGATCAGCCGCTCGAGCTCGGGCAGCATCGCGCGATATGGCGTCACCCCGGTGCCGGTAGCGATCAGCAGGTAGCGGTGGTTGGCATCGCCTGGCATCAGGCAGAACCGCCCGAACGGGCCGCTCGCGGTCACGGTGCCGCCGACCTCGAGGCCTTCGAACAAGGCCGTCGCCGCCCCGCCAGGCACATAGCTCACCGCGATTTCCACCGCCTCGCCCGGGCCCAGCGCATGGTCGTGGATCGTCGCCAGCGAATAGCTGCGCTTGATCGGCGTGCCGTCGGCATAGGCGAAGTGCACCTGGATGAACTGGCCGGGGATGAAGTCGAGCGGCTGTCCGTCTTCGCGGACAAAGACGTAATGGCCGACGCCCGGCGCCAGCATGCGGCGCGAGACGAGCTTGAGGGGGAACTGGACGATGGCCAAGCGGGGTTTCCTGGACGGCGATCCGGCCACGTGGCGTGCGCTGGAACGCTGCATGGCGCGGGCGGGCGCGCGAGGCTGCCTATACTACCGGCCATCATCGTCCGACCCCATCCCATGACCGCTCCCGCTGCGATCTCCGCCGGCGCGCCCGCGCTCTCCGTGCGCGACCTGCGCAAGACTTACGACAACCGCGTCGAGGCGCTGAAAGGCGTGTCGCTGGACGTCATGCCCGGTGATTTCTTCGCCCTGCTCGGTCCGAACGGCGCGGGCAAGTCGACGCTGATCGGCATCGTCAGTTCACTGGTGAACCTGTCGCAGGGCGAGGTCTCGATCTTCGGCGTCGACCTGCTGCGCGACCGCGAACAGGCCATGCGCCTGATCGGCCTGGTGCCGCAGGAAATCAACTTCAACATGTTCGAAAAGCCGGTGGATATCCTGGTCAACTACGCCGGCTTCTACGGCGTGCCGCGGGCCGAAGCGCTGCGGCGTGCGGAGGTCGAACTCAGGCGCGCGCACCTGTGGGAGAAGGCGAACGTCATGAGCCGCACGCTGTCGGGCGGCATGAAGCGAAGGCTGATGATCGCCCGCGCGATGATGACAGCGCCGCGCCTTCTGATCCTCGACGAGCCGAGCGCCGGCGTCGATATCGAGATCCGCCGCGGCATGTGGAAGACACTGAAGGAGATCAACGCCGCGGGCACCACGATCATCCTCACCACGCACTATCTCGAGGAAGCCGAGAGCCTGTGCCGCAACGTGGCCATCATCGACCGCGGCCGCATCGTCGAGCAGGGCCCGATGCGCGAGTTGCTGGCCAAGCTCGACGTCGAGGGCTTCCTGCTCGACATCGACGGCGGCGTGCCCGTCTCGCTGCCGGCCATCGAAGGCACCACGATCACGGTCGCCGACGATCACACGCTGGATATCGAGATGCCGCGCGCGATGGATCTAAACCGCGTCTTCGCCGCGCTCGACCTGCACGGCATCCGCGTGCGCTCGATGCGCACCAAGTCCAACCGCCTGGAAGAACTCTTCGTGCGCCTGACCGGCGACAACGCCGCGCAGCCGCAGGGGACCACCGCATGAATGTCGTGACCAATACCGAGTCGGCGAGCTCGGCCCGCCACCTCACCGCGCTGGGCACCATCGTGCGGCGCGAGGTGCACCGCATCCTGCGCATCTGGGGCCAGACGCTGGTGCCACCGGCGATCACGATGACGCTGTACTTCCTGATCTTCGGCGGGCTTATCGGCTCGCGCGTGGGGCCCATGGACGGCATCCGCTACATGGACTTCATCGTGCCGGGCCTGGTCATGATGGCGGTGATCCAGAACAGCTACGGCAACATCTCCTCGAGCTTCTTCGGCGCGAAGTTCGGCCGCCACGTCGAGGAGCTGCTGGTCTCGCCGATGCCGAACTGGGTGATCCTGCTCGGCTACGTGGCCGGCGCGGTGCTGCGCGGGCTGATGGTCGGCGTGATCGTGCTCGCCATCGCGATGCTGTTCACGCATGTGCGCATTCCGCATCCGCTGGTCACCCTGTCCACGGTGCTGCTCGGCGCGACGATCTTTGCGCTGGCCGGCTTCGTCAACGCGGTGTACGCGAAGAAGTTCGACGACATCGCGATCGTGCCGACTTTCATCCTGACCCCGCTCACGTACCTGGGCGGTGTGTTCTATTCGGTCAAGCTGCTGCCACCGTGGGCGGAGGCGGCCACACACCTCAACCCGATCTTCTACATGGTCAACGCCTTCCGCTACGGCCTGCTGGGCGTGAGCGACATCTCCCTGTCGATCGCCTATGCGCTGATGCTGGCCTTCATCGGCGCGCTCGGCGCGCTCGCGCTGTGGCTGCTGCGAAAGGGCATCGGGCTGCGCAGCTAGAATGACTTCAGGCCCATGCGGTGGGGATCGCATCGGCCTAGATTCCGCCTACTTCGTCCGGGGAGGACAGGGATGACCCAGCTCGTCGATATCTTTCTGCAGCCGTCCAGGGTGTTCGCCGCACAGCGCGAACGTCCTACTTTCCTCGTGCCGGCACTCGTGCTGGCCGTGGTGACCACCGCTTTCACGCTCGCCTAATTCTTCCGCGTCGATCCGGCGTGGTACGCCGACCACATGTTCGACGCCTCGGGCGCGCAGATAACCGCCAAGCAGATGGCGCAGGCCAAGTCGGCCATGCCCTCGCCCCGCGTGATGGGCGTCTTCGGTGCGGTAGGCGGCGCGCTGATGATCGCGCTGATGCTGGCGATCGGCGCCCTCTACTACTGGCTGGCATCGAAGGTGACCGGCCGCACGCTCGGTTTCCGGCACGGCCTCAGCCTCGCGGCGTGGTCAGCGATGCCGGCGGTGCTCGGAACGCTCGTCGCGCTGGTCGGCGCGGCCACCATGAGCCCGCAGACCGGCATCGAGTCGCTGATGCTCACCCACATCGACCCGCTTCTCGTGCAGCTGCCGAGCGACGACCGCTGGAACCGCCTCGCGCAGAACGCCGACCTGCTCACGCTATGGACGGGGTTCCTGTCCGCACTGGGCTGGCGCATTTTCACCCGCAGCACGTGGACGCAGGCGATCACGGTCGCGCTGATCCCGGTAGTGGTGATGTACGGCGTGGTTTCGCTGCTGCCCTGACCGCAGGCCTCCGATGAATCCGAAAACGAAGCAATGGCTGGCCGGCGGGCTGGTCGTGGCGGTACTCGTGCTGCCGTTCGCACTGCGCGGGCTGCACAGCGAGGGCGGCACGCCCGTGCAGGTGCAAGCGGCCGCGCAGCATGCGGTGCGGCCGACGATCCTCGCCAGCGGCACACTCGCCTATGGCACCGAGGTCAACCTTACCGCCGAGGTGGTGGCGAAGGTCGACCGCATCCTCGTGCAGGAAGGCGATACGGTGCGGCAGGGCCAGTTGCTGATGACGCTGGACCCGAAGATCTATCGCAATGCGATCGACCGCGAGGCCGCCGGCCGCCGTCAGGGCGAGATCGCGATCGGGCGCCAGCGCGCGACGCTGCGCCTGCGTGAGGCGCAGTACGGGCGCAGCCAGCAGCTCGCCGCGCAGCAGCTGATCGACCGCAACCGGCTGGAAGAGGACCGCCTTGCGCTGGAGCAGGCGCGCGCCGAGCTCGCCACCAGCGGCGAAAGCCTGCGCCGCGCCCAGGCTGTGCTCGGCGACGCCTACGAGCAGCTCGGCAAGACGGAGATCCGCGCGCCGATCGCCGGGCGCATCGTCGACCTGCCGATCAAGGTCGGCGAGACCGCGATCCCGTCGACCAATGCGCTCGCTGGCGCCAAGCTCATGAAGATCGCCGACGTCTCCGCGCTGATCGCCGAACTGAAGGTCGACGAAGCCGACATCGGCCAGGTCTCGATCGGCCAGGCCGTCGATGTCTACGCGGCGTCGTATCCGGATACCGCGCTGCACGGCCGCGTCGGCAAGATCGCGCTCGCGCCGACGATCGAAGGCCAGGCGCGCGCCTACAAGGTGACCGTGAGTCTCGATCCGCCAGGCAGCCTCAACCTGCGCTCGGGCATGAGCGCGCGCGCCGATGTGTATCTGGGCGACGGCCGCGCGCAACTCGCGGTGCCGGTCGAGGCGGTGGTCGAGGAGAGTGATGACGCGCCCGTTGCCGGCGACGACGCCGCGCCGAAGCAGGAGGTGGCGAAGGCCACCGCGGCGAAGCTGCATGTCTGGATCGAGCGCGACGGGCGCGCGCGGAAGGTTCCCGTTACGACTGGAGTCTCTGACGATCGCTGGCAGGTGGTCACGTCGGGCCTGAAGGCGGGCGATCGCGTGATCGTCGGCCCGGCCAAGACGCTTCGCCGCCTGCACGAGGGCGACAAGGTCACGGCGAAGAGTGCGAAGGAGCTCGAGGACGCGAAGGACGAGGGCTCGAAGTGATCGAGCTCGCGGGCATCGTGAAGCGCTACACG
>SCUY01000014.1 GCA_004322525.1 Lysobacter sp.
CCCATGTCCAAGCGTCACCGCGAAATCCGTGTCTACCTGTCCGCCGACGGACGCATCGAGCTGGGTGAGGTCGCGCGCCCCTGGCTGCAGGTCGGTGATCTTGGCGCCTACCTGTCCTGCCGTCGCGTCGAAGCCGACGGCAGCTATTTCCAGATGGTCGTCGAGCTCGACAACAGTGATGACGATGCGGTCGAGGTGGAGCTCAACGTTCCGCACTGGGCGGTGAAGGCCTTCTTTGTCGTACGCAACCCGGCAGCGTTCGATGCGCTGTACGAAGGGCTGGGCGGTTCGATACCCGCTTTGCCCGCGGAAACGGATGCCGACACCACCGCCTAGCGCTCAGGCTTTGCGTCTGTCGTCGGCAGCGGGTGCGAGGCACCCGGAAAGCCCGCGCGACGGCGAATCCGGTATTCATGCGCGACCAGCGCCACCACCACCACGTCAAGCACCGTGAGCAGCACCAGCCAGATCGAATGGGTGTGGCTGTAGCGATAGACCTGGTAGACGATGAAGCCGCCCAGCACGGCGAGCGATGCCGGATACGCCCACAA
This sequence comes from Lysobacter sp., assembly GCA_004322525.1. GTDB lineage: Bacteria > Pseudomonadota > Gammaproteobacteria > Xanthomonadales > Xanthomonadaceae > Cognatilysobacter. The sequence goes on from SCUY01000014.1 coordinate 552, forward strand.
CTGCCGGCGCAGCAGGCCGGCCACCAGGGCGACCTTGATGAGCCCGTGCAGCAGCAGATAGACAGCAGCGAACAGCTGCGTGCCGCCGCCCCATTGCGCGGCGCTTTGACGGAGGAACAGGGCGATGCGGTCGCCGGGGTCCTCCACCAGTTCGGGCGCGGTCACCGACAGCACCAGCGAGGTCAGCCACTGCTGCGAAACCACCAGCAGCAACAGCCCGCCGAGCATCTGCAACAGCCCGACCAGACCCTTGATCCAGACACTGACGAGAAAGACTTCGTGGAGCGCATGCTCCCGGCGTTGATGATCCATGCCTGGCTATCCAGAAGCAGAAAAGTTCGCGCCAAAAACGGCCGGCCAGCCGTAATGCTCGACCACTCCCTGTGAGGGCCGCGACATCCTGCGGCATCGTTGCGAAAGATCGCCCGGCCTGCCCGTCGCAATGACGATGGTGAATCGCTTACGTAGCGCCAGCACGTCAGGGCGCGCGGGTGATCTTCTCTGACAGCCGGCCGATCGGAATACCCAGCCAGCGGATCGACCCGCGATTGGTGATCGACCGACCGTCCGCCGCCGTATCAAGTACCTGCCGGATAGTCACGCCGCCACGGTTGACCGGATAACGCAGCCTCAGGCGACGACCCTCTACCACGGCGGTACCCTGCCCGGCGGCATCACTGAGAGTGAATACGAACGATCCGTCACCCTTGGCACGGATGATCCAATGCCGTGTCCGCGGCGCCTCGCCTTCGAAAGACACCCGCTGGTCGAGCCGGAACGAACCATCTGTCTGCTGCTGTCCGTCACTTTCCACATGGAAGCGTCGAGGACGCGCAAACAGCATTTGAAGCTCGCCCTGGCCGGTGGAATGTCCGGCGAAGATCATGGACGGCTCCGCTTGCACTGTCCCTGTCTGCGCGGCAGCAGGGGCGACCCAGAGGGCGAACAGAATGGTGACAGCAGACAGTGGGCGCATGCCGCATCTGCGCATGAAGCCCGTGACCATCGCGGCAATGCGATGCGACGGCATGTGGTGACGTAAATAGGGTGGTAGGCGAGATCGCCATGGAGTGCGGCATTCAGGACATCTGAATCGCCCAGCTTTTCCTAGACACCTCGGAGCCATACTTTCTGGCAACGATGGAGGTGTCAATGAGCAACAAACGGTATACGGACGAGTTTCGGGCTGAGGCGGTCAAGCAGGTCACGGAGCGTGGCCACTCGGTGGTCGATGTGGCCAGTCGGCTGGGCATCAACAAGCACAGCCTTTACGAGTGGATCAAACCGTCGAGGGTGCATATGCCTGGCACCCTGGCCAGTGGCGGACACGGCGATGCTGCAGAGTTGCGCCGGTTACGCGCTGAACTCAAGCGGGTGACCGAGGAGCGCGACATCCTAAAAAAGGCCGCCGCGTACTTTGCCAGGGGGTAAGGGCGAAGTACGCGTTCATGCGTGACCACCTGCAAGAGTTCCGGGTCTGCACGATGTGTCGGGTCTTGGGCGGGCATCGCAGCGGGTTCTATGCGTGGCTGCAGCACCCCATGAGCTCGCGTGCTAAGGATGACGAGCGCGTGCCCGGACTGATCAAGCAAGCGTGGCTGGAGAGTGGCACGGTCTACGGTTACCGCAAGGTCTGTGCAGACCTGCGCGATCTGGGCGAAGCGTGCAGCCGGCATCGTATCGCCCGGCTGATGAAGGGCGAAGGCCTGCGGGCGCAGTGGGGCTACGGACGCCGGCCGGTTATGCGGAGTGGTGGTCCTGCGACAGTCCGCCGAACCATCTCGATCGACAGTTCGACGTGGCGGTTCCCGATCGACACTGGGTCACCGACATCACCTATGCGCACGCATGAGGGCTGGTTGTACTTGGCCGTGGTGATCGACCTGTTCTCACGCCAGGTGGTGGGCTGGGCGATGAAGGACAGATGGCCACCGATCTGGTGTTGCAGGCGCTGACGATGGCGGTATGGCGCCGGCGTCCGACGCCGGGATTGATGCTGCACTCCGACCAGGGCGGCCAGTTCACCAGCGTCGACTGGCAGGCGTTCCTGAAGGCGCACGGGATGGTCTGCAGCATGAGCCGTCGCGGCAACTGCCATGACAACGCAGTCGCCGAGAGCTTCTTCCAGCGGCTCAAGCGGGAGCGGATCAAGCGGAAGATCTACCTGACCCGCGATGCGTGCCGGAGCGACGTGTTCGACTACATCGAGATGTTCTACAACCCCAAGCGCCGGCATGGATCCAACGGAGGATTGTCTCCGGTACAGTTCGAGCGGCAGGCGGGGCAATCAGGCTCGGAGATGTCTACGAAAGCCGGGGCGATTCAGGGCGACTACGCCAACGGCGCAAAAAATCCGGCCTGAAGGTGCAAAAGCCGGTTCCGCAAGCATCCTTGCCTGGCAGCTTGCCGGTCGGGGAGGGCCAGGCTTTCACACCCGAGCGGTCTCCTCGGCCGGTCGACCCGGGGCCTCATCGTCGGGGACGATCGTTCCCGGCAAGCAGCCGGACGGTGTCCATCCACCGAAGACGTGCGCCAAGCGGTGGTGTGGCGGATCAGCGACCACGAATTCCGAGGCCGCGCCCGGAAGGACGGTGCCACCCGCGCGTGCCGCTTGTTTGCCGTCCCGACAAGAGTGAAGCTGGGTTAACTTCCCTTTTCCAAACCCGCCGAGTGCTCCACCGCTGGAGGCCATGTGCAGGGCGAGACGTTTCCCGACGAAAGTGAACGTCGCGCCGGACGCGACGTCGGGCGGGATGCTGCCGCGGCCACCGGAGACCATCGGCTGGCCCGCGCGCTGGCAGCGGTCGAGGCCAGGGTCCCCGGGGTTCGGGTATCGATCGCGCTGCGCCGGAGCCCGACGGGCGACACGGGGTCGCCGCCGCCGGCGGGGCGCGGCAACGGGGTTCTGTTCGAGGGGGCGGGACACGAGGGCACGCCCGTGGGCTGCGAACTGCAGGTCTGCCTGGCCGCGGACGGACCGGCGGAGATCGGAAGAGC
>SCUY01000081.1 GCA_004322525.1 Lysobacter sp.
GGACCTGGGTGACGTCGTGGTCCACGTCATGCTGCCGCGTGTGCGCGAGTTCTATGCGCTCGAGCGCCTGTGGACCGTCGGCGACGAGCCGCCGCGGGATCGCCTGGACGGATTCGATGCCCGCTCGCCCGGCGGGGATTACGAGCCGCTGGAGCAGGACGACACGGACGAAGTCGACGCCGTGCGTCCGTCGCGGCCGTTGGCCTGACGGACCGGGCGCGGCGCCGATGAAGGCGCGGCTCATCGCGGTTGGCGAACGCGCGCCGGGCTGGGTGTCGGAAGGTTTCGCGGAATATCGCAAGCGGCTCTCGCACTGGCTGCCGCTTGAACTCGTGGAGGTCGAACCCGGCCTGCGGGGCAAAGGCCGCGACGCGGCGCGCGCGATGTCCGACGAGGGCGCGCGTGTGCTGGCCGCCGTTCCGCGCGGCGCGCTCGTGGTCACGCTCGATGGTCGTGGTCGCGGATGGACCTCGGAGGAGCTCGCGCGTCGGCTCGAGCACTGGCGCGGGCAGGGGCGTGATCTCGCTTTTCTTGTCGGCGGCCCCGAGGGGCATCCGCCCGAGGTGATCGCGCGGGCGGACGAGTCCTGGGCGCTGGGCCCGCTGACCCTGCCGCACATGCTCGTGCGGCTGGTGGTGGCTGAGCAGCTCTATCGTGCGGCCGCGCTGCTCGCCAACCACCCCTACCACCGCGCCTGACCGACCGCGGCGCCACGGCTGACTCAGTCGAGCTTGAACTCGACCGGCACGAGGCCGATGGCTGGCACGGCCTGCCCGTTGCGTGTCGCCGGGCGGAACCTCCACTTCGTCAGCACCTGCCGGCGTGCAGCGGCGTCGAGCTGCCGCGAGCCACTGCTGCGCTGGATGCGGACATCGGTCGGCCTGCCGTCGGCGCCGACGGTCACTTCGAGCAGCACCGTGCCGGTCACGCCATCGAGTACGGCCTCGCGGGGGTAGGGCGGTGGTGGCGCCGACGCGTACTCCAAAGACGCGCCCATTACCGGCTTGCCGTCGTCGATCACTGCCGGGCCGGGACCGGCGTCTGGAGGCGGATGGACGGAATGCGGGTCGGCGGGTTCGACCGTGATGTCACCCTGCTGCGGATCGACGACCACCGGCGGCGGCTTCACCGTGGTTTCCAGCTGCCGCCGCGGGACGGGTGGAGGAAGGCGCGATGGGGCGTGCTTCACCTTCACGCGGATCGGCTTGGGTTCGAGCTTCGCCGACGGCTTGGGAAAGAAGTAGTCGATGACCTGCTCGGTCGGTGGCCGGACCATGGGCGTGGCCATCGGCGCGATGAGAAAAAAGGCGAGCAGGCCGTTGATGGCGATCGCACCGCTGATGGCGGCGACACGTTGCGGGTCGACAGCGGCGAGGCGGGATTGTGGAAGCGTCTGCATGGCCGGCTCCATAAGGGTTGTGCCGGTTCGAACGCATTACCCCGGAAAGCGGGGTTAGCCGCTTGCGGCTAACCCCGCTTGCGGCTAACCGCTTGCAGCTAACCGGGCGGCAGGCCCAACGACGGCGATCGGGCACAGGCCCACAGGCGCATCGGCCCGGGCGGCTCAATCCGCTGCGGGATCAGGCCGGTCACCCTGCGGCCGTTGGAGACCGCCGGCTTCTGGATCGGGCGGTTTTCCAGTGCGTGGATCCCGCGCGTCCGCCTTGTCGCGCGGATGATTCTCCGCATAGCCAGGGCCGTGCCCGGCCCGTGGATCGGCGGCTGCCGGTGTGTCACGGCCGCGCGGAATATCCGGGGCCATGGCTTACCTCCCCAGCTCGAAGACGACATTGATGTTCGCCGCCAGCACGTTCTCGCCCGGCGAAACCGGCGATGAGGCCTGGTCGCTCTCCATCTTGGCCATCGCCATCATCGGCATCGGCCGCACGACCTGGCTGCCGGTCTCGTCGATGCTGACGATGCGGCGTACGCGCAGGCCGAGCGCCTTCGCGTACATGTCCGCCCGCTGCCGTGCCTTGTCCAGCGCACCGCGCCGTGCTTCGTCATACGCGCTGTCCTTCCCGTCGACATCGAACGTGGGCCCGTTGATCTGGTTCGCACCGGTCGCGACGAGCGCGTCGAGGATCTTCCCCAGTTTCGCGATGTCCCGCACGGTGACATTGACGTTGTTGGTCGCCTGGTAGCCGGTGATGACGGGCGGCTGGTTCTCGACGTAGCGGTACTGCGGATTGAGGCTCAGGCCCGAGGTCTGCACGTCGCGGTCGGGGATGCCGGCGGCACGGATCGCGGCGACCACGCGTGTCATCTGCTCGGCGTTCTGCCGCATCGCGCTGTTCGCATCCGCTGCCTGCGTGACCACACCCGCCGACACGGTGGCGATATCCGGCACGCGTCGCGCTTCGGCCGAAGCGGAGACCGACAGCAGCGTGCCATCGCTGGCGACGGGCATGGGAGCCATGGTCTGGGCAGGCGCGGTCAAGGCGAGGCCCCCGAAGGCGAGCGCGGTGGCCAGGACGAGTGCGCGCGGTGTCGGACGGGACGGGCGATTAACGGTCATGGGAACTCCTTGTGGTGGCGAGGGTCGGTGCGATCCGGTGAACGGCCGGTGAGCCTGCGCGGGGTTGGGGTGCCTCCGCGTCATTCAGCGGCGGGCCGGCGTCGCGGCTGCGGTTATTCTTCCAGTGATGCTCTATCTCGCCTCCCGATCCCCACGCCGCCGCGAATTGCTCGCCCGTCTCGGCCTCGATCCCCACCTGCTCGACATCGACATTCCCGAGGTACGCCAACCCGGCGAGCCGGCGTTCGACTACGTGCGCCGCGTCTCCCGTGAGAAAGCCGGTGCCGGGCTGCTCGAGGTGATGGCGGTGCCCGGAGCGCTCGTGCTCGCCGCGGATACGGAGGTGGTGCTCGATGACGAGGTCTTCGGCAAGCCCGTGGATGCCGCCGACGCGGCCGCGATGCTGGGGCGGCTCTCGGGCCGCACGCACCAGGTGGTCAGCATCGTATGGCTGGTGTCGGCCGAGCGCGAGGCGCAGGCGGCGAGCGTTTCGGAGGTGACTTTTTCGGCGCTCACACCGGCGCAGCTCGACGGCTACGTCGCCACTGGTGAATGGCAGGGCAAGGCCGGGGCGTATGCGATCCAGGGGCGGGCCGAGGCGTTCGTCACCCGGCTGGACGGCAGCTTTTCCGGCGTCATGGGGCTGCCGGTGTACGACACCGCGCGCCTGCTCGCCGACTTCGGCATCGATGTATTCGCCAACACGGAAGCCACCCTATGACCGAGGAGATCCTGATCAACGTGACCCCGCGCGAGACGCGCGTCGCGGTCGTCGAGAACGGGATGCTGCAGGAGCTGCACATCGAGCGTGGCTGGAGCCGCGGTGTGGTGGGGAACATCTACAAGGGCCGGGTGCAGCGGGTAATGCCCGGCATGCAGGCCGCTTTCATCGATATCGGGCTGGACCGCGCCGCGTTCCTGCATGCCGCCGACATCATCAAGCCGGCCCCGCTGACCGAGGGCACAGCCTCGAACGTGGACGAAGCCCCACTTCCGCCGCAACCCACGCGCCCCATCGCCGAACTGTTGCGCGATGGGCAGGACATCATCGTGCAGGTGGTCAAGGACCCGATCGGCGGCAAGGGTGCACGGTTGACCACGCAGCTGAGCATTCCATCGCGCTACCTCGTCCTGCTGCCGCGCACGCGCGTGATCGGTGTCTCCGCGCGCATCGAGGACGAGGCCGAGCGCGCGCGCCTGAAGGGCATCGTCGGCGCGAATTCGGCCGGCAGCGTGCAGCATGGCTACATCGTGCGTACCAATGCGGAAGGCCAGCCGGACGAAGCGCTGGGAGAGGACGTCGCGTATCTCAACCGTGTCTGGGCGCTGATCGAGGAGCGCTCGAAGAATGCGCGCGTGGGCGAGCGCGTCTACGAGGATCTCTCGCTGCCGATGCGCGCCGTGCGCGACCTGCTGCGTCGCGACGTCGAGAAGGTGAAGGTCGACTCGCGTGAGACGTGCGACCGGCTCAAGGCGTTCGCCGCGCAGTACATGCCCGGGCTCAACGAGAAGATCGAACCCTATGTCGGCGCGCGGCCGATCTTCGACCTCTACGGCGTCGAGGACGAGATCCAGCGCGCGCTTGAGAAGCAGGTGCCGCTCAAGTCCGGCGGCTACCTCGTGATCGACCAGACCGAAGCGATGACCACGGTCGATGTGAACACCGGTTCATTCCTCGGTCAGCGCAATCTCGAGGAAACGGTCTATCGCACGAACCTTGAAGCGGCCCAGTCGGTCGCGCGTCAGCTTCGACTGCGCAATCTGGGCGGCATCATCATCATCGACTTCATCGACATGACGGACGCCGAGCACAAGCGGCAGGTGCTTCGTCAGCTCGAGAAGGCGCTCGCCCGCGACCATGCCAAGACCACCGTGTACGACTTCTCTCCACTGGGCCTCGTCGAGATGACCCGCAAGCGGACGACGGAAAGCCTGCAAAGGCAGTTGTCGGAGCCATGCCACGAATGCACGGGGCGCGGCTCTTTGAAGACGCCGGAAACGGTGACGTACGAGATCTTCCGCGACGTGGTGCGACAGGTGCGCCAGTTCGAGGCCGCGCGGCTGCTGGTGATCGCCTCGCCGAAGGTGGTGGCGCGCATCACCGACGAGGAGTCCGCGGCGGTGGCGGAGCTGGAGGAATTCCTCGGCAAGTCGATCCGTTTCCAGTCCGACGAACAGTATTCGCAGGAGCAGTTCGATGTCGTGTTGCTGTGAGCGGAAGGCGGAGCCCGGGCCGGGGAATCGGCGCGGTCGCATGACGCCGGAGTTCCATCAACGTCGTGATGCAGGGGCCTTTGGCGCCTCGCTACCCCTGCTGGCGACTCCCGGCTTCCCGTTGCCGTGCTCCTGAGACACGCCCGGCGCGCGCATGTCGGCCTCGGCTACGTGGTCGCGGTGGCGGCGATCACGCTCGCCATTGTGCTGGGGCTTGTGAGCCTGGCATTGCCTCTCATCGCCGCGCATCCCGCGCGCGTGCAGGCATGGCTCGAACATCGCACCGGCCAGCCTGTCTCTTTCCGTGGTGTGGGCACCCGCTGGACGCGCCTTGGGCCGTTGATCCAGCTGCAGGACCTGCGAGTGGGCCGTGGCCGCGATGCCGTGGTGATCGGCGATGCGGAGCTGCTGGCCTCGGTCTACCGCGGCTTGCTGCCGGGCCATGCCTTCACCGAATTGCGCCTGCGCGGCCTGGCGCTGACGCTCGTGCGCGGTGATGACGGCACCTGGCAGGTGCGTGGGATACCGGGACAGGAAAAGCCCGGCGCCGATCCATTTGCCGCCCTGGAGCGGCTTGGCGAGCTGCATGTCATCGGCGGGCGGCTCGCGGTCGTCGCGCCCGCGTATGGCATCAATGCGACGGTGCCGCGCATCGACGTGCGCCTGCGCGTCGATGGACCGCGCGTGCGCGCCGGCGTGCGTGCCTGGCCGCGGCGCGACGGGTCGGCCGTCGATGCGGTGCTGGATTTCGACCGGGCGTCCGGCAATGGCCGGGCCTATGCAGGCGCGGCCCGCGTGGAGCTCGCGGACTGGTCGGCACTGCTGCAGGCCGGTGGTGTGCGCGTGGCCTCGGGGCACGGCGGGGCGCGGGCCTGGGCCGATCTGCGTGGCAACCGGATCACCCGCCTGGTGGCGCAGGGCGGGCTCGACCGCGTGGCGCTCGACGGTGCACGCCTCGATGGCCGGACCCCGCGCCTGGTCTTCGACCGTCTGGACGTGCTCGGTGGCTGGCAGGCCGGGCGCGATGGCTGGCGGGCGACGCTGTCGCGCCTGCGGCTGGAGCAGGGCGATTCGAAGCAGGCACTCGACGGCCTAGCGCTGTCCGGCGGCGGACGGTTTTCTCTGGATGCCCGTGATGTCGATATCGCACCGCTGCTGCAGGCCGCGGCGCTGACCGACCGCCTTCCCGCCGGCACGCGGCGCTGGATCCGCAGCGCGCGGCCGTCGGGCCTGGTGCAGGCCCTGCAGCTGCGCCAGGCACGGGGCGGCGCGGTGATCGACGCCAGGCTCGCATCGGTCGGCTTCGCGCGTGTCGGGTCGGCGCCCGGGCTGCAGGGCCTCGCCGGCCGTATCCGTGGCGGTGCGGACGGCGTCGAGTTCGACTTCGACGCGCACCGGCCGGTCCGTTTCAGCTGGCCGCAGGCATTCGGCCCTGATCACGTCGTCCGGCTCGACGGCCGCGCGGTGGCATGGCCCGAAGGCGCCGGCTGGCAGGTGGCGACTCCAGCCCTGCGCATCGGTGGCGACGGCTATGCCGCCAACGTGCGTGGCGGCCTGCGCTGGCAGGGCGACGGCACGCGCCCGTGGATCGACCTCGCGGCCGACGTCGAGCCGACCCGGGTTCCGGTGGCCCGCCGGTTCTGGGTGCGCCATCTCATGGCGCCGCATCTCGTGCAATGGCTGGACGCGGCGCTGGTGGGCGGACGCCTGCAGAACGGGCGCGCATTGATCGTCGGCGATCTCGACGACTGGCCGTTCCGCAAGGGCGAGGGCCGCTTCGAGGCGCGCGCCCGCATCATCGGCGCGACCCTGAAATTCCAGCCCGACTGGCCGGCCGCACAGGATGTCGATGCCGAGGTCGCGTTCGCCGGCAATGGCTTTCAGATCGACGGGCATGCCCGCATCGGGGCCATCGCGCTGCCGGCCCTGCATGCGGGCATCGACGATTACGCCAGTGGTGCCCTCACCGTCACCGCGCATGGCGTGGGCGATGCCGGGGCCTTGCTCGATCTGGTGCGTGCGAGCCCGCTGCGCCAGTCGCAGCCGGAGACTCTTGCCGCCCTTTCCGCCAAGGGGCCGGCCCAGGTGTATTTCCGGCTCGGGCTCCCCCTCGGGCGCCCCGAGCCGATGACCGTTTCCGGGGAAGTCGCGCTTGACGGGGCGATGCTCGCCGATCGTCGCTGGAACCTGCGCTTTGAACAGGTCCGGGGCAGCGCGCGCTATGACCGCAATGGCTTCAGCGCCGCCGACCTCGCGGTCCGTCACGAAGGCCAACCCGGCCGGCTCGGCTTGCGCGCCGGCGTCGGCCACGTGCGCGATGCGCGCAACGTCTTCGAAGGTGGCGTGGATGCCGCATTCGATATCGATGACCTGCTCGCGCGCGCGCCCGAGATGGCCTGGCTGGCGCCGCATGTGGCTGGACGATCCACCT
>SCUY01000082.1 GCA_004322525.1 Lysobacter sp.
CCCGGCTGGTCACCCCGTGACAGCCTGATCCTCCCGCTGGAGGACGCACCGCCCGCTACACCCGCCGACCACCGTGACGTGCAACTGGTCCTTCGCCTCGAAGCGGCGGCCGTCGATGTCGACGGGTGTAGCGGGCGGTGCGTCCTCCAGCGGGAGGATCAGGCTGTCACGGGGTGACCAGCCGGGCCATGCATTCATGCGAACTGCTCCATGTCGGGGAGGCTGCAGTGAAGCACGTGGAGTGGGGTGCCGCAGCGTCGTTCCCTTGCTCACAGGCGCCACATCGTTCAGGCGACAGACAACGAGGTTCGCCCGGCGTCAACGGAACAAGGGTTTTTGGCCCCTAAAACATGATTCTGTTTAGCGGGCGGTTGCAATCGTCAAACGGATCGTGATGCGCGGGTCGATAGCGTCATGCCCATGGACACGACCTCACGCCGACACATTTTCCACCGCGCGCCGCTGGTGGCCCTGCTCACCACCGCTGTCCTCGCCGCGCTGCTCGTTACCCGGCCGGCGCTCGCGCAGGAGGCCGCGGGCGCAAATCCGATACAGGCTGTGACGGCCGGTACATCGGAAATTACCCTCGCGCCCGGCAAGTACGAATGGGCGCCGGAGCGTTCGACGGAGGGCCCGCTGGTGGTGGTGGTCAGCCTGCCCGAACAGATGGCGCATGTTTATCGCGGCGGCGTACGCATCGGCCGGTCGACGGTGAGCAGCGGCAGGGCAGGCAACGATACGCCGCCGGGCATCTACAACATCCTGCAGAAAAAGCGGATGCACCATTCGAATCTCTACAACAGCGCGCCGATGCCCTTCATGCAGCGCCTGACATGGGACGGCATTGCGCTGCATGCAGGCCACAACCCCGGTTATCCGGCCTCGCATGGCTGCATCCGGCTTCCAAAAGGATTCGCTGAAGCACTCTTCGACGTTACCGAGCATGGGGTGACGGTGGTGGTGGCCGATGCGACCACCAACAGCAGTGACGTGCTCTATCCGGGCGATACCGTGCCGGTGGATGCAATCACCGGCCGCGAGCGCGGACGCGGTGTCGATGACATCGCCCTGGCGGGCACACCGCCGACCGCTGAGTCACGCGCACCCGGTGTCGTGGTCGCCAGCAAGTGATCTCTCAGCGAAATACAACGAAAAAGCCCGGAGTGATCGCGTCAGGACACGCGAACGAGCCGTAGCGGGTTGTGCCATTCGCGCAGCAGGTCGGCCTCGCGCAATTTCGCCGTCGCCAGGTGACTCTCCTTGACGTGTCCATAGCCGCGGATGTGTTCCGGGATGGACGCGATCTGCGCGGCGAGGTCCACGTTGCCGGCGTCGAGCTTCGCGAGCAGCCCGTCGACCGTATCGAAGTAGTCCTCGATCAGCCTGCGCTCCGTGCGTCGTTCGTGCGTGCGGCCGAATATGTCGAGCGCGGTGCCGCGCAGGAACTTCAGCTTCGCCATCACCCGGAACGCGGTGAACACCCAGGGCCCATAGGCTTTCTTGACGCCGCGTCCCTGTGCGTCCCTCGATGACAGCATCGGCGGCGCGAGGTGGAAGCGCAGGGTGTAGTCGCCCTCGAACTGCTGCGCAACGCGACGCCTGAACTCGCCGCTGGTGTAGAGGCGCGCGACCTCGTACTCGTCCTTGTAGGCCATCAGCTTGAAAGCGTAGCGTGCGACGGCTTCGGTGAGGTCGGTGCTGCCCGGCGCCTGCCGTGCCTCGGCATCGCCGACCTTGGCGACGAGATCCGCGTAGCGCTTTGAGTACGCCGCATTCTGGTAATCGGTGAGGAACTTGACGCGGCGTGCGATCACTTCGTCGAGCGAACGCGACAGCCGCGCATCGTCGAGTGGCAGGAACGCCACGTTGTCGGTGTCGCCGTGCGCGGGCACGTGGCGCAGGTCGTCGTGCACCGGCATCGCGCGCGGGATGCTGGGGCCGCCCGCCTCATGGCCTTCCCACTGCGCGGGCGGCAGCATCGGCAATGCGTGCGGCGTGGCTTCGGCGGCGGTGCGGCGGTTGGTGGTCAGACCCGCGGCTTCTGCTACCGCAACCGGATCGATCGCCGCGAAACGGCCCCACGCGAACGCAGTCTTGTTCATCTCGACCGCCGCGCCATTGAGCTCCACCGCACGCATCAGCGCATCGAACGAGATCGGCACCAGCCCGCGCTGCCAGGCATAGCCGAGCATGAAAAGGTTGGTGGCGATGGCATCGCCGAGCAACGCCGTGGCGAGCTGCGTGGCGTCGACGACGGCGAGCTTGCCAGCTGCCTCATCGTTGCCACCCATCGCGCGGCGCACCGCATCCACGATGTCGGCCGCCGGGAAATCCATGTCCGGGCGCGTGGTGAACGTGCCGGGCATCGCCTCGTAGCTGTTGAGCACGACGTTCGATCGCCCGGCGCGGATCTTCGACAGCGCCCAGTAATCGTTGACGACCACCATGTCGCAGCCAAGCACCAGGTCGGCTTCGCCCGCGGCGATGCGCACGGCGAAGATGTCGTCCGGGTCGCGCGCGATGCGGATATGCGTGGTGACCGCGCCGCCCTTCTGCGCAAGCCCGGTCTGGTCGAGCACGCTCGCGCCGCGACCTTCCAGATGGCCCGCCATGCCGAGCAGCGCGCCAATCGTGACGACGCCGGTGCCGCCTACGCCGGTAATCAGGATGTTCCACGGACGGTCAAGCGAAGGCAGCTGCGGCATCGGCAGATCATTGAGCCGATCCTTCGCGCCGGATGGCTTCTGCTTGCGCAGCTTGCCGCCTTCCACGGTAACGAAGCTCGGGCAGAAACCTTCGACGCAGCTGTAGTCCTTGTTGCAGTTCGATTGATCGATGTCGCGCTTGCGACCGAATTCCGTTTCCTTGGGCAGCACGGAGACGCAGAACGATTTCTTGCCGCAGTCCCCGCAGCCTTCGCAGACCAGCGAGTTAACGACAACGCGCTTCTGCGGGTCGACCATCTTCCCGCGCTTGCGGCGACGACGTTTTTCTGTCGCGCAGACCTGGTCGAAGATCAGCACGCTGGTGCCCTTCACCTCGCGCAGGCGACGCTGCGCCGCGTCGAGCTCACGGCGGTCGAGGAATTCGACGCCGCTCGGGAAGATGGACGCATCGCTCCACTTCGCGATGTCATCGGAGAGCAGCACGATCGTCTGCACGCCTTCGCTCCGCACCTGATGCGCGATCTGGGGAACGCTCAGCGTGCCGTCGACCGGCTGCCCGCCGGTCATCGCGACCGCGTCGTTGTAGAGGATCTTGTAGGTGATGTTGACGCCGGCCGCGACCGACTGCCGGATCGCCAGCGAGCCGGAGTGGAAGTAGGTGCCGTCGCCGAGGTTCTGGAACACGTGCGGCGTTTCGGTAAACGCGGCCTGGCCGGCCCATGTCACGCCTTCGCCCCCCATGTGGGTGAAGGTGTCGGTGCTGCGGTCCATCCACGTCACCATGTAATGGCAACCGATGCCCGCAAGTGCACGCGAACCCTCGGGCACTACCGTCGACGTGTTGTGCGGGCAGCCCGAGCAGTAGTGCGGCACGCGCGGGAACGCGGCGCGCGGCAGGGCGAGTTCGGATTCCTTCTGCTCCATCCAGGCCAGCACATCACCGAAGCGCGCACTGTCGGTGCCCTGCACGGAATCAAGCCGCTGGATGCGTCGCGCGACCACGCCGGCAATGCGCGCGGGCGTGAGTTCGCCGGTCGAGGGCAGGATCCATTCGCCGCTCTCGTCGAACTTGCCGACCACGCTCGGGCGCTCGGCCCAGTTGTACATCTGCTCCTTCATCTGGCTCTCGATGAAGGACAGCTTTTCTTCGACGACAAGGATGTCGCGCAGGCCGTTCGCAAAGCTGCGCAGGCCGACCGGCTCCAGCGGCCACGTCATGCCGACCTTGTAGACGCGGATGCCGAGATCGCTGCACGCGCGCTCGTCGAGGCCGAGGTATTCCAGCGCCTGCAGCACGTCGAGGTAGGACTTGCCGGTGGTGATGATGCCCAGGCGCGCGGCGGGTGAATCGATGACGATGCGGTCGAGCCTGTTGGCGCGCGCGAACGCCTGCGCGGCCTTGACCGCGTACTGGTGCAGGCGCATTTCCTGGTTCAGCGGCGGATCCGGCCAGCGGATGTTGAGGCCGCCCTCGGGCATCTCGAAGTCGTCCGGGATCACGATCTCGCGCGCCAGCGGATTGGCATCGACCGACGCGGACGATTCCACCGTCTCGGCGATCGTCTTGAAGCCGACCCAGCGGCCGGTGAAGCGGCTCATCGCCCAGCCGAGCAGGCCCATGTCGAGGATGTCCTGCACGCCGGCCGGGTTCAGCACCGGCATCAGCGCACTGACAAATTCGTGCTCCGAGCCGTGCGGCAGCGTCGAGGAACGACACGCATGGTCATCCGCCGCCAGCGCCAGCACGCCGCCGAGCTTCGACGTGCCCGCCGCGTTCGCATGCTTGAACACGTCGCCGCAGCGATCCACGCCGGGGCCCTTGCCGTACCACATGCCGAATACGCCTTCGACCGTGGCGCCGGGGAAGAGATTGGTCTGCTGCGTGCCCCAGACCATCGTCGCGCCGAGGTCTTCGTTGAGTCCCGGGGTGAACTTCACGCCGGCGGCTTCCAGGTGCTTCTTCGCGCGCCACAGTTCCAGGTCGAAGCCACCCAGCGGGCTGCCGCGGTAGCCGGAGACGAAACCGCCGGTGTCGAGCCCCATCGCCTGGTCGCGCAGGCGCTGCATCAACGGCAGGCGCACCAGCGCCTGCACGCCGGACAGGTAGATGCGCCCGTTCACGCGGCTGTACTTGTCGTCGAGCGTGTAGTCGGCATCGACGACGCCTTTGGTCAGCGCGGTGTTGGCCGAGGCGGGCGAGGAGAGTTCGGCGGTGCTGGACATGCGGCAGGCTCCGACGCGGCCACGGGGCCGCGAGGTGTCGTCGGGGAGTGGTGCGCTGGCGGCGAGGGCACGGAAGCCGTGGAGCATGAGCGCCAGCGCGAAGCGCGCGGATTGTACCAGCGGGTTCCCCCCCCCCCGGCCCTGCGCAGGCACTGGCGGAGCGGGATCAGCGGATGAGGCTGGCATCAGAC
>SCUY01000083.1 GCA_004322525.1 Lysobacter sp.
AGGAAATCCTGCAGTTCGTGGCCATCGTGCTCCAGCGACTGCGCCACGCGCGGCTGGTGCCGGCGCAGCCAGTCCATCGCCTTCGCATGCGTATTCATTCCATCGAGCGGATGCAGCGTGGCGTCGCAGACGATGCCGAGCGAATGTTGCCCGGACGACAGCGGGATCAGCCAGAACCAGTAGCCCTCGCCGCACAGGTGATTGGTGGAGCGCCAGCGGTCGGGCGGCGTGCAACGGCCGAGCCACTGCGGATCGGTGGACCAGTCGTTCGGATCGACGTGCCCGCTCACCCTCCACCACACGGCGTTCGCGTCGTGGCCATTGCGTTCGGCCAACCCGAGCTTGCGCTTGAGCAGCCCGGCACGCCCGCTGGCGTCGACCAGCCATCGCGCCGAGATCCCATGGCTCGCGCCGTCCTGCTCGTAGCGCACCACGTGCGGCGCACCGGCCTCGCCCAGCTCCAGCGCGCGCACGACCGCACCGTCGTGCACCATCGCGCCGGCCTCGCGCACGTGGCCGGTGAGGAAATTCTCGAAGCGGCCGCGGTCGATCTGCCACGACGGCACATCCAGCGCCGCGCTGACGCCCAGTTCGGTGCTGCGGTCGAGCTGTGTCTGGCCGTCGCTGAAGAAGAAGCGGAAGCCGAACTTGCGCAGGTGCTCGGCGTCGAGATGACCGCGCAGGCCGAGCACGTGGGAGAAGTAGTGCGCGCCGATCTCGACGGTCGATTCGCCCACCTTGAACGCGCCCTCGCGCACCGGATGTCGCTGGCGCTCGATCACGCTCACGCGCAGCGAGGGGTCGCGTTGGCGCAGCTGCAGGGCGAGCGTGAGCCCGGCGAGGCCACCACCGACGATGACGACATCGACATCGACATGGGTATCGGAATCGGTATCGGGCCCGTGCATCTCAGGAGGCCTGCGTGGCGCGCGACGGCGCCGCTGCGAATTCCCCGGTCGGGTCGTGGATCAGTGGCGGAATGGCGCGCGTGCGGCGGTACTGTTCGGGCAGGCTTCCTGCGCCCAGCACCTGCGCGACCACATGCGAGGTGATCCGCCACAGGTCGCGCAGGGGACGGAAGTGGCTCTTGCGGAACTTCACCGGGCCGGTGTCGGCCTGGTAGCGCGATTCGATCGGGATGGAAACGCAGCGCACGCCGAGCTGCCGCGAAGCGGAAATAAGCAGCTGCGCTTCGTAGACGAAATCCTCGCCGGGTATGTCGCCGAGCGCGCAGACCGGGGCGGGATAGAAGCGCTGGCCGCTCTGCGTGTCGGCGATGCGGAAGCCACAGCCGATCGCGATGCCCCAGTCGCCGAAATCGTTGGCGATCCGCCGGTGCATGGGCTGCCGCGCACGCTTGCGCAGGCGTGCGCCGATGACGATGTGGCCCGGATACGCATTCGCGGCTTCAAGCAGGCGCGGGATGTCGGCGGCCGAATGCTGGCCGTCGCCGTCCATGCTGATCACGCCGTGGAAGCCGCGGCGCATCGCCTCGGCGAAACCATCGCGCAGGCCGGCGCCCTTGCCCATCCGGTGCGTATGCCGCAGCACGGTGATGGGCAGGTCGGCCACGCGCTCGACGGTGCCGTCATCGGAGCCGTCGTCGATCAGGATCACGTTCGGGCAATGCGCGAGCGCACCTTCGACGACGTCGCGGATGCGCAGCTCCTCGTTGAGCGCGGGGATGACGATCGCGATGTCATCGGGCGACAGCGGGCGGGGCGCGACGTCAGCCATGGTCGAACTCCACCTTCAACACGCGGGACGGGCCCGCCTTGAGCCGGCACTGTGCCTGCCCGGCCGCAAGCGCGTCGAACAGCGGCAGCATGGGCGCGCTCGCATTGGCGGCGCCATGGCGGCCGAGCGGGCCGTCGTTCGGCGGCGTGGCGCCGTCCTGGAGCGAAGCGGTCAGCCGCAGCCGGCCCACGGCGGGCGCATGCGACAGCACCAGCGCACCACCAAGCAGGCCACCACTGGGCGACACCGCGCGCAGCGGGCCGGCCGATTCGTTGTCATAACCCACCAGCAGTACGGCCTCCGCGCCCGTAGCGAGCTGGGCGAACGCTTCCAGCAGGCCCTGCGCGAAAGTCGCATCGAACGCGCTGATCGCGGTCGCCGGAGCCATCGCGCCGGCGCCGATGGTCCAGTAGCCCGCCGCGGCGTTGTGTACCGAATTGTGGAAACGTGTCGGCGAGATCGACGACGGTTCGTCGATGAGCGTGGTGCACATATAGTCGGTGATGCCCAGTTCACCATGCATTGAAGCGAAGACCGACGGCAGCGTGGCGGGTTCGCGGCCGGCTTCGGCGCAGGCGGCGAGCGCCACGTCCAGCGCGACCGCTACCGTGCCCGGCGCGCGCCGACGTTCGTTCGCCGGCAACAGATGGGGCGACGGACGCACCGGTGCATCGGGCGACAGCAGGCCGTCGCGTGCGAATGCGCAGGCATCGGCCCATGAAGGCAGGCCCGGTGCCCAGAAGCCGATGCCTTCGAGAGTGGCGGTCAACGTCATGCGGGCGGGATCCGGGAAAGGCGCGAGGTCATGCGCGCGCGAACAGCAACGAGCAGTTGTTGCCGCCGAAGCCGAAAGAATTGTTCATCGCGAAGCGCACGTCACGGCATGCATTCTCCAGGCGCACCTGCGGGGCGCAATCGGAATCGGGCGTCTGCGCACCGAGCGTGCCCGGCAGTTCGCCGTGCTGCAATGCGAGCAGGGCGATCACCGATTCGACGATGCCCGCCGCGCCGAGCGTATGCCCGGTCCAGGCCTTGGTTGAACTGGCATGCAGGCTGTCGGTAAACACCGCGCGGATAGCGAGTGATTCGGCGCGGTCATTCGCCGGGGTGGCGGTGCCATGCAGGTTGAGATAGCCGACTTCGGACGCATCCACCCGCCCGCGCGCCAGTGCATCACGCATCGCGAGCTGCGCGCCGAGCCCTTCCGGATGCGGCGCCGACATGTGGTGCGCGTCGCTCGATTCACCGTAGCCGCGCAGTTGCAGGCCGGCCTCACCATCACCGGCCCGCTCGAGGAGGGCGAAACCACCGGCCTCGCCGAGTGAAAGCCCGTCGCGCGCCGCATCGAACGGCCGGCAGGGCTCCTTCGACACCAGCTGCAGCGAATTGAAGCCGTACAGCACGCTGCCGCAGAGGGTGTCGACGCCGCCTACCAGCGCGGCATCGGCCAGGCCCGCCCCGATCAGCCGCGCCGCCTGCGCGAACACCTTGGCGCTCGACGAGCAGGCGGTCGCGACCGTCACACAGGGGCCGCGCAGGCCGGTGGCGGCCTGCACGAAGTCGCCCGGCGAATGCACGGTGTGCACGATCGCGCGGCGCAGGTCGGCAGGGAAAGCCGGGGTGCCGTCCTCGTCGGGTGCGAGCCGTGCATAGGCTTCCTCGGTGGCGCCGATGCTGGCGGTCGAAGTGCCGATGACCACCGCGACGCGCTCCGCGCCATGGCGTTGCACCGCTTCGGCCACGGCGGCGAGCAGCCCGTCCTGTTGCAGCGCGATCCATGCAAGCCGGTTGTTGCGGCACTCCCAGTACGCCCATGCCTCGGGGAGCGAAGACGATTCCAGCCCGTCGACGCGGCCGATCCAGGTGTCGAGCGGTCGCGGGCCGAAATCGTTCGGCCGCAGGCCGCTTCGGTGCTCGCGCAGGGCCGTGCGATGCGCATCCACGCCCCGGCCGAGGGCGCTCGTCGCAGTGAAGGCCCGGATCGCCAACGGCGCCAAGGGCGATGGAACGGGCGACGACGGCACGCTGGCAACCTTGGGGCGAGGGCCCGGAAGTATGCCAGCGGTCAGCCTTTGGCTAGTCGCGGCGGCGCATACTGCGGGCGCCGGGAGGGGATTCCGGCTGAACCGTTGAGCCGATGTCCACCCGCGCCTCCCACCAGCTTTCCCTGTTCGGCGACCGCGACGCCCTCCACACGGGCCTCGTGGCGCTGGCCGCCTGCGTGCTCAGTGCGGGCATCGTCTACCTCGCCTACCTCGTCCACGTGGTCCGCACCGCCCGACGCGCGCCCTGCGCCCCCGAGCGTGGCGAACGGCTGCTGGTGTTCGGCAAGCACGCGCCCAACGGCCGGGTGGACGGTGACTTCGCCGCGCGGCTGGACCGTGCCGCGTACCTGTGGCGGGAGCGTCCCTCGCGGCATGTGGTTCTGCTTGGAGGCGGCGCGGCCGGCGAGCCGAGCGAGGCGGAAATCGCGCGCACCGGCCTGTTCGCCCGTGGCCTGTCCACCGACACGCCGCTGCAGCTGGAATCCAGCTCGCGCGACACCCTTCAGAACCTGCGCAATGCGCGCCAGGTGCTCGGCGGCGCGGTGCGTGAACGGGTGACGCTGCTCAGCAGCCGCTACCACCTGGCCCGCTGCGCGCTGTTCGCCCGCCAGCTCGGCTTCGACGTGGAACTCTGCGCCGCCGAAGCGACGCTGCCTTGGCGCCCACGCACGCTCATGCGGCTGGCGGGCGAAGCCGCGTATGTCTGCTGGGCGGATATCGGCACGCGCTGGGCGCGCCTGACCGGCAACGAGCGGATGCTCGCCCGCGTTACCTGAGCCGGCCGGGTCGCGTCGAAAAGAAAACGCCCGCATCGCTGCGGGCGTTTCGTATTTCGCGCGACGGGCAGATCGCTCAGCCCTTCTTCGCCTTCTGCTGCGGCACGAACTGCTCGCGCACCGCCTTGGCCAGCAGCTTCGGCGGCAGCAGGCCCTGGTCGAGCAGGAAGTCGTTGAAGGCCTTGCGGTCGAACTTCTCGCCCAGCGCGAGTTCGGTCTCGGTACGCAGCTGCATCAACTGGGTATAGCCGTAGAAGTACGAGCCCGCCTGGCCCGGCGACTTCACCGTGTAGCGGTCCACTTCCTGCCGCGCCATCGCCCGCGACAAGCCCACCTTCGTCACCAGCCAGTCGAAGGCGGTGTCGCGGTCGGTCAGGCCCAGGTTGAGCATCGGGTCGAGGATCGCGCGGCTGGCACGCAGAAGGCGTAGTTGCAGCGCGATCAGCTGGCCGTCGAGCGGCTCGTACGGAACCATCTCCGCCTCGGCGTACAGCGCCCAGCCTTCGACATTGACCGAGTTGAACGCGTACAGCGTGCGCGCCAGCGAGATGCCGCGCTCGACCATCGCGGTGAACTGCAGCTCGTGGCCCGGGCGGCCTTCGTGCGCGCTCAGCGTCCATGCGCCGGCCGGGTAGTTGAAGTCGTCGTAGGGGCCGTCAGCGCCGGCATTCGGGTTCGACAGCGGCAGCACGAACACGCCCTGCTGCCCGGTATTGCCGACCAGTGGCGCGGGCAGGAAATGCGGCGCGGGTTGCGAAGCGTTCTCGGCCGGCGTGCCCACGCGCATCTGCATCGGGCGGTCGGGCAGGGTGACGACGCGGTTGGCCGCGATCAGCCGGTCGAGCTCCGGCATCACGATGCTGCGGTAGTGCGTCTCGATCTGCGCGTCGGGGATCGGTGCTTTCTTGAGCTGGCGGATCACCGACACGTAATCCGACGGCGGCCAGCCATGCGCCTTCGCCACCATGCCGGCGACCTGCTGCATCGCATTGCGCGTCTCGGCGAATTCGAGCTGCGCACGCTCGATCAGCACGCGCGGGTCGATGTCGATGCCCACGCCCTTGAGCGACAGCGCGTAGAGCTCCGGCGGCAGCGAATACGTGGTGCGCGCCTTCGGCAGCACGGTCGACTTCGTCCATTCGGCGTAGTCGGCGAGTTGCCTGTCGAGCGTGGCGAGCGACGGGCCGGCGTCAATTTTGTATTTGTCGAAGAGCTGGCGGATGCCGGCGCGATAGGTCGCGAGGTTGTCGAGTGACTGCTGCACTTCCACCTGCGTAGGCATCAGCAGGCCAGCCTCGTTGCGTTCGTCATAACGCTGGCGCGCGAGCGTGGTGAGCGCGGTGCTGCCCGGCGCGGTGCCGATGTAGGCCTGCAGGCGCTTGAGCGCCATCACACGTCGCGCCTGCGGCGTCTGGTCCGACAGCAGGCCCTGCAGGCCGCCGAATACGGTCTGACCGACGTCGAGCCAGGGGCGGGTGAGCTTCTCGTTGACGCTGCTGGCCTCGATCGCGTCGTCAGCCGCCTGGATCATGATCTCCAGATCCTGGCGGACGTCCGGATCCTTCTCGACGGCCAACTTCGCGCGCAGTTCGTCGCGCGCCTTCGCGGTCGCCTCGCGGTAGCGGGCCGCGTAGCCGGGGCCGTAGTCGGCGACCTTGTCATCGAAGCCCGGTACGCCGAAGAACGAGAGCTGCTCGGGCTGGAACGGCCCCTGCGCCATCAGCAGGATCTGCGCGTACGCGTTGCTGCGCGCGACCCAGGCGGGCGCCGGCTTCGGTGCGGCCTTGACGGTGGGCGTCGCGGGACCGGCAGCAGGTTTTGCAGCGACGGCGACGTGGGGCGCGGCGAGGGCCAGCGCGAGGGCGAGGGCGAGCGGCTTGGTCATGGCGATGTCAGGGCTCCGGGGGAAGTGACGAGGATGGCGCGGCCGCGCTAAGCGGCCATGCGCCGAAGGTCATGCTGCCGCACGCGGCGGCGCGCGGTGGATTACCGCTTCAGGCAGCGCGCGAGGAAGTTATCCGTCATGCGCAGGCGATGCAGCAGATCCTTGCCCTTCAGGCCATGCTTCGCGCCGGGATAGGTCATCAGCTCGAACGGCTGCCCGCGCTGCTGCAGCGCGCTCATCAGCACCGTGGAATTGGTGAACAGCACGTTGTCGTCGGCCATGCCGTGCAGCAGGAGCAGCTTTGGTGCGTTGTCGCCGACCAGCCCGTCGATGTGCTCGAGCACGCGCGCGGCCTTGTAGCCCGACGGGTTGGACTTCGGCAGGTCCATGTAGCGCTCGGTGTAGTGCGTGTCGTACAGGCCCCAGTCGGTGACTGGCGCGCCGGCGACGCCGCAGCCGTAATCGCCCGCGCCGCGTGCGAGCAGCATCAGCGTCATGTAGCCACCGTTGCTCCAGCCGTAGACGCCGACGCGGTTCTTATCGATGCCCGGCTGCGATGTGAGCCAGTGCAGTGCCGCGCGCTGGTCGTCCACTTCCACCGTGCCCTGCTTGCCATACAACGCGCCGCCGAATGCCGCACCGCGACGCGGCGTGCCGCGGTTGTCGACCGAGAACACCACGTAGCCGTGCTGCGCGAAATACTGGTTGAGGTCGGGCTGCCAGGTCTCCTTGACCGTCTGCGCGGCCGGGCCGCCGTAGACGTTGACGATCACCGGGTACTTCTTCGACGCGTCGAAACCTTCAGGCCGGATCACGAAGTAATGCAGCGGCGTGCGGCCGTCGGCGGCCTTCACCGCGCCGAACTCCATCGGCCGATGCGCGGCGCGATACGGCGCGTAGGGATGCTTCGGATCGGCGAGGTCGTTCTTCACCAGCGTCGCCACTTCGCTGCCGTCGGCGCGGTGCAGCACGAGCTGCGGCGGCGTGGTCGGGTTCGACCAGTTGTCGACATACACGCTCGCGTTCGTCGCGAACGTAGCGGAATGCCAACCGGCTTCCTTCGACAGCTTCTCGATCGCGCCGCCCTTGAGCGGCACGCGATACACCTGCGACTGCGTGGGCGATTCACGGCCGGCGCTGAAATACACCCAGCCGTTCTTCTCGTCGACCGCAAGCAGGCTGTCGACCGGCCACTCGCCCGACGTCAACGCCTGCGCCTTGCCCGCGGCATCGACGACATAGAGATGCTGGAAGCCGCTGCGCTCGCTGCTCCACAGCAAGCGCCCGTCCTTGAGGAAGCGCAGCGCGTCGTGCAGCGGCACCCATGTTTTCGAATGCTCGGTGACGAGCGTGCGCTGCTTGCCGGACGCGAGCTCGGCTTCGATCAATTCGAGCGTGCGCTGGTCGCGCGACTGCCGCTGGAAGGTGAGGTGTTTCGCATCGCGCCAGTTGACGCGGGCGAGGTAGATATCGGGGTTGTTGCCCAGGTCGATCCAGCGCGGATTCTTCGTCGCACCGGATGGATCGATCACGCCCAGCCTGATCGCGACGTTGGTGTCGCCGGCAGCGGGATAGCGCTGCTCGACCACCTCGGTGCGATCGGGATAGACCTCGTAGCGCTTCTGCACCGGCACCGGTGATTCGTCGATGCGCGCGAACGCGATCGCGCTGTCGTCGGGCGCCCACCAGTAGCCGGTGTGGCGATCCATTTCCTCGTCGGCAACGAACTCCGCCTCGCCGTTGCCAATCACGCCGCCGCCGTCGAAGGTGAGCTGGCGCTGCGTGCCGGTCGCGAGGTCGATCACCCACAGGTTGCGGCCGCGCACGAAGCTGACGTACTTGCCGGCGGGCGAGATCTTCGGGTCGGTCGCGAAGCCTTGCTTGTCGGTGAGCTTGCGGACGGCGCCCTTGCCGGATTTGGCGAGGTCGTACAGATACAGCTCGCCACCGAGCGGGAACAGCAGCGTCTTTCCATCCGGTGAAAACTGGTAATCGACGATGCCGCTCAACGCGCTGATGCGCTGGCGTTCGCGCCGCGCCTTCTCTTCGTCGCTGAGCACTTCGGTGCCGGGCAGCACGTCGTCGGCATCGACCAGCAGCGTGGATTTTCCCGTGGCGACATCAAAGGCCCAGAGGTCGAGGCGGTTGCGGTCGCGCTCCTTGCCGCGCAGGAAGGTCACGCGGGTGCCGTCGGGCGAGACCTTCGGTTTCAGCAGGCTCGGCCCGGACAGCGGCGCATCGCCCGCGAGTGCTTCGAGCGTGAGTTTGCGGGGCGGGGCCGGCGTGTCGGCGTGGGCATTGGGCAGGCTCAAGGCGGCACCGAGGAGCAGGGCGGGAAGGACAGCACGAAGCCTTCGGGGGTTCATGGCGGGCGCGTTCGCGGAAGTCGGGCGAGTGTAGGACGAGCAGCCGTGCGCGTCGCGAGATGTTCTTCACGATGCCGGCCACGGCGACGCGCGCGCGCATCACGCCGGCCGGGCCCGGCCTGCGACGGCCCGCCCGTACACTTGCCGCATGGATGTCTCCCACCTGATCGACGCGCTCAACCCCGCGCAGCGCGAGGCCGTCTGCGCACCGCCCGGCCATTACCTCGTGCTGGCCGGTGCCGGCTCCGGCAAGACGCGAGTGCTCACCCATCGCATCGCCTGGCTCAACGAGGTCGAGCGCGTGCCGGTGCACGGCATCCTCGCGGTCACCTTCACCAACAAGGCCGCCGCGGAGATGCGGCATCGCGTCGACATGCAGCTGGTGAACGGCGCACGCGGCATGTGGCTCGGCACGTTCCATGGCCTCGCGCACCGGCTGCTGCGCCTGCACTTCCAGGAAGCGAAGCTGCCCGAGAGCTTCCAGGTGCTCGATTCCGACGACCAGCTGCGGCTGGTCAAGCGCGTGCTGCAGGGCCTCGAACTCGACGACACGCGCTACCCGCCGCGGCAGGCCGCCTGGTGGATCAATGCGCGCAAGGACGAAGGCCGCCGCCCGCAGCACATCCAGGGCGGCGAGGACGAGTGGACCGACGTCATGCGTCGTATCTACGCCGCCTACCAGGAACGCTGCGACCGCGCCGGGCTGGTTGACTTCGCCGAGCTGCTGCTGCGCGCGCACGAACTGCTGCGCGACCAGGCGGCACTGCTGTCGCATTACCGCGCGAGGTTCAGGCAGATCCTGGTCGACGAATTCCAGGACACCAACGACATCCAGTACGCCTTCATCCGCGTGCTGGCCGGCGACACCGGCAACGTGTTCGTTGTCGGCGATGACGATCAGGCGATCTACGGCTGGCGCGGCGCGAAGGTGGAGAACGTGCAGAAGTTCCTGCGCGATTTCAGCGAGGCGAAAACCATCCGCCTCGAGCAGAACTACCGCTCGACGTCGACCATTCTCGACGCCGCCAACGCGGTGATCACGCACAACCCCGGCCGGCTCGGCAAGAAGCTGTGGACCGAGGTCGGCGCCGGCGAATCGATCGACATGTATGCGGCCTACAACGAGATCGACGAGGCACGCTTCGTCGTCGAACGCATCAAGCAGTGGGTACAGGCCGGCGGCAGCTATCGCGATACGGCGATCCTGTATCGAAGCAATGCGCAGTCACGCGCGTTCGAGGAAGTGCTGATCGGCGAGCAGTTGCCCTATCGCGTCTACGGCGGCCTGCGCTTCTTCGAGCGTGCGGAAATCAAGGATTCGCTCGCCTACCTGCGCCTGATCGCCAATCGCGCCGACGACGCGGCGTTCGAGCGCGCGGTGAATACACCGACGCGCGGCATCGGCGAGCGCACGCTGGACGAGGTGCGTCGCCTGGCGCGGGCGGAAGGTTTCCCGCTCGCCGTTGCTGCATTGAAGCTCGCGAACAGCAGCGCGCTGGCGGCACGTGCGCGCAACGCGCTGGCGACCTTCCTCAAGCTGATCGACGACCTGCAGATCGAGTGCATGGAGCGCAACCTGCCGGAGAAGATCGATCATGTGCTGCTGCGCTCGGGTCTGCGCGAGTTCTATGCGCGCGAGCAGAAGGGCCAGCTGGATTCGCGCATCGAGAACCTCGACGAACTCGTGTCGGTGGCGTCGCGCTTCAACTATCGCGAGGACGATGAAGAAGATCCGGAGCTGCCGGAACTCGTCGCTTTCCTGTCGTACGCCTCGCTCGAGGCCGGCGAAGGCCAGGCGCGCGCCAACGAGGACGGCGTGCAGCTGATGACGCTGCACAGCGCGAAAGGGCTCGAATTCCCGCTGGTGTTCCTGGTCGGGCTGGAGGAAGGCCTGTTCCCGAACAGCAAGTCGGCGGAGGAAGCCGGGCGAATGGAAGAGGAGCGCCGGCTGGCGTACGTGGGCATCACCCGTGCGCGCGAAAAGCTGGTGTTGAGTTATGCCGAGGCGCGACGCATCCACGGCATGGATATGTATGGCATGCCGTCACGGTTCGTGCGCGAGATCCCCACCGCGCTGGTGCACGAGGTGCGGCCGAAGGTGCAGGTGTCGCGGCCGGCGTACGGCGCCGGCAGCCGTCGTAGCGACAACGGACTGACCGAGACGCCGGCGATGCCGCTCGGCGCCAATGTGCGGCATCCCACGTTCGGCGCCGGCACCGTGATCGACGTCGAAGGCAGCGGCGCGCATGCACGCGTGCAGGTGAACTTCGACGATGTCGGCGCGAAATGGCTGGTGGCGGCGTTCGCGAATCTGCAGAAGGTCGGCTGAAGGCCTTACCAGCCGAAGATCTTGTACTGCACCGGCGTGATCGGCCCTTCGCCGCGACGACGGTCCAGCCGGCCGTCGTTGTCGTCGTCGGTGAGGTAGTAGGTCACGCCCACCTTCGGCACGATCTTCACCACGCGCAGCTGGCCGGCGACGCGGTATTCCGAGATCACGTCGCC
This sequence comes from Lysobacter sp., assembly GCA_004322525.1. Classification (GTDB taxonomy): domain Bacteria; phylum Pseudomonadota; class Gammaproteobacteria; order Xanthomonadales; family Xanthomonadaceae; genus Cognatilysobacter. Next base: position 11,315 of record SCUY01000083.1, read on the forward strand.
GTTGGGCTGGGTGCGGCTGACCACCCGCGCGTCCTGCAGCCCACGCGTGGGATCGTCCGGAAGGCTCGCGCAGGCAGCGAGCAACAGGAGGGCGGACGAAAGTAGGGTGCGGTGCATGACGTGCGCTCCGGTCGGGCCTCCAGCATACGGCCGCCGGCCGTGAACGGCGGGCGCAGGCCCTGCGACGGAGGCCCGTAGAATTGGCAGATGAAAAAGTTCGTGCTGATCGATGGCTCCAGCTACCTCTACCGCGCCTTCCATGCGCTGCCGCCGCTGACCAACGAGCATGGCGAGCCCACCGGCGCGATGTTCGGCGTGGTCAACATGCTGAAGGCGGTGCTGGCGGAAAAGCCGGATTTCATCGCCTACGTCGTCGACCACCCGGGCCCGACCTTCCGCGACGATCTGGACCCGCAATACAAGGCCAACCGTGCGCCGATGCCAGATGACCTGCGTGCGCAGGTGCAGCCGGTCTGCGACATCGTGCACGCGCTGGGCATCACCATCCTCCGTGAGCCCGGCGTCGAGGCCGACGACGTGATCGGCACGCTCGCCCTGCGCGGCTTCGCCGAAGGCCTCGACGTAATCGTCTCCACCTCCGACAAGGATTTCGCGCAGCTCGTGCGCGATCCGGTGGACGGCCGCGGCGTCGCCCTGGTCAACACCATGAGCGGCAGCCGGCTGGATTCCACGCAGAGCGTGATCGACAAGTTCGGCGTGCGCCCCGACCAGATCATCGACTACCTGGCGCTGATGGGCGACAGCATCGACAACATTCCCGGCGTGGAGAAGTGCGGGCCCAAGACCGCTGCGAAGTGGCTTGCCGAGTACGGCACGCTCGACAGCGTGGTCGCGAACGCCACTGCCATCAAGGGGCGGATTGGCGAAAACCTGCGTGCGGTCGTCGGCCGGCTGTCGCTCAACCGTGCGCTCACCACGATCAGGACCGATTGCAGCCTCGACAAAGATCCTTCGGATCTCGCGCTGCGCGAGCGCGACCTGCCGAAACTGCGCGAGCTGTTCGCGCGCTACGGCATGCGCCAGGCGTTGCGCGATCTGGAAAGCGGCGATGTCGCATCGACGCCGGCGCGGCCGGGAAGCCGTGTCGTGGCTGCGTCCGCGATGCCCGGAGCGCTCGATCCGGCACTCGCCGTGGCGGGCGAGTACGAGACCGTGCTCACGCTGGAGCAGCTCGACGCCTGGGTCGAGAAGCTCCGCGCCGCCGTCGAATTTGCCTTCGATACCGAGACCGATTCGCTCGACGCGCTGTGCGCCAACCTTGTAGGCCTGAGCCTCTCCGTGGAATCGGCGCGCGCGTGCTACATCCCGGTGGCGCACGACTATCCAGGCGCGCCCGCGCAGCTCGACAGGTCCACGGTGCTGCGCGCACTCGCGCCGCTGCTCGAAGACGCGTCGAAGAAGAAACTTGGCCAGCACGGCAAGTACGACATCCACGTTTTGCGCTGCCACGGCGTCAACGTGCGTGGCTATTCCGACGACACGATGCTCGAGAGCTTCGTTCTCAATGCGACGGCGTCGCGGCACGACATGGATTCGCTGGCGAAGAAGTACCTCGGCTACGAGACGGTGAAGTACACCGATGTGGTCGGCAAGGGCGCGCGGCAGATCGGCTTCTCGCAGGTCGCGCTCGACGATGCCACGCGCTACGCGGCGGAGGATGCCGATATCACCCTGCGTCTGCATCACGCATTGTCGCCGCAGCTTCGCGCGGTCGCATCGCTGGACCATGTGTACCGCGATATCGAGATCCCGCTGATTCCGGTGCTGGAACGTATCGAGGCGAACGGCGTGCTGATCGATGCCGACGAACTGCGTCGGCAGTCGACGGACATGGCGCGCCGCATGCTGGAGCTGCAGCAGCGCGCGACGGAAGTCGCCGGCCGCACGTTCAACATGGATTCGCCCAAGCAGATCGGTGCGCTGCTCTTCGACGAGCTCGGCCTGCCGGCCACCGAACGCACGCCCACCGGTGCGCCGTCGGTGAATGAATCGGCTTTGGAGGCGATCGCCGACCAGCATGAGCTGCCGCGACTGATCCTGGATTACCGCAGCCTCGCCAAGCTGCGCGGCACCTACACCGACAAGTTGCCGGAGATGATCAACGCCCGCAGCGGCCGGCTGCATACCAGCTACCACCAGGCCGGTGCGGCAACGGGGCGGCTGGCGTCGAGCGATCCCAACCTGCAGAACATCCCGATCCGCACCGAGGATGGGCGGCGCATCCGCACTGCGTTCATCGCGCCCGAGGGCCGCCGCATCGTCGCCTGCGACTACTCGCAGATCGAGTTGCGGATCATGGCGCATCTCTCCGAAGATCCAGCACTGCTGCGCGCATTCACTTCAAACGTCGACGTACATACCGCGACCGCGGCGGAAGTGTTCGGCAAGACGATCGACACGGTCGAGCCGGGCGAGCGTCGCGCGGCGAAGGCGATCAACTTCGGCCTGATGTACGGCATGAGTGCATTCGGCCTGGCGACGCGGCTGGGTATTTCGCGCGGCGAGGCGCAGGACTACATCGCGCTGTACTTCTCGCGCTATCCCGGCGTGCGCGAGTACATGGACCGCACGCGCCAACAGGCGCGCGACCAGGGGTATGTCGAGACGGTGTTCGGCCGGCGGCTGTACCTGGAGAACATCAACGCCCGCAACCAGGGCCTGCGCGCCGGCGCCGAACGTGCCGCGATCAATGCGCCAATGCAGGGCACCGCGGCCGACATCATCAAGCGCGCGATGATCGACATCCACGGCTGGCTGGACGGCCATGCCGAGCGCGCGCTCATGGTGTTGCAGGTGCACGACGAACTGGTCTTCGAGGCTGATGAAGCCTTCGTGCCGACGCTGATCGACGAGGTTGGCCGGAGGATGGTCGCGGCGGCGGACCTGCGGGTGCCGCTGGTAGTGGATTCCGGCGTCGGAACGAACTGGGAGGAAGCGCACTGACGCGTGCGCTACGGGCAAGAAGCGCTGGCGGCTTGATCGTCCCTGGAGGTTGCCCCCGACACAATCTGTAGTGCTTCCGGACGGGCCGGACCCCTGCTGCTTGGGCTGAATAGCCTATGAACTTTTTACGGTTGTTTAACGGGTGCCTTCACGGTCCGTGCATGCTGGCGGTGTTTTCATCTCCCTGCGCCGGATGCAACGTCCGACGCAGATCCTCCCCTCCCCTGGAGCGATCCCGGAACGCAAGGTCCCTCCCCAGACCCCGTTCCCCAGCCCCGCCGGCCCCCCTGCCTGCGGGGCTTTTTATTGCCCGCGGCACCGCCGGCATCTGCGCAGACCCCTCGCCTCGCCAGTCGATCGCAGTACCCGGGCTTTCGGCGTATCTGTGCCTCCAATCCCGGGCCTGGCCGGTGAAGGGTGTGCTCAATATTCCTTGAGCATCGCGCTCGCATCACGTCCGTCGAAATGCAGCCCATGGCCCGCTTCCGGGACCGGCGGTGGCTGGTACAACGAAACGCGATTGCGGCCGGCGACCTTCGACCGGTACATCGCCGCATCGGCATGCGCGATCAGCGCCTCGTAGTCGTACCCGGACATGGAGGAGCCCACCACGCCGATGCTGGTCGCAACGGGAAGCGCGCATCCGGCCGCATTCGCATCGATGTCCGCGATCGACCGGCGGCACTGCTCGGCGATGCGCAGGGCGGCATCGACATCGCAGTCGATCAGCGTCATGGCGAATTCCTCGCCGCCGATACGGCCGTAGAGATCGCCCTCGCGGCAATGCAGGCGGCCCACGCGCGCGACTTCACGCAGCACCCAGTCACCGGACGAATGGCCGCACTGGTCATTGATCTGCTTGAAGTGGTCCAGGTCAAGCAACAGCATGCTGACCGGGCGAGCCTGCTGCGAACATGCAAGCAGCGCCGCCTCCGATCGCGCGCGGAAATCCCGGCGGTTGCTCAGGCCGGTGAGGCTGTCGGTCTCGGCCAGCTGGCGCAGCCAGCCATGCGTACGGCGCGCGCGCCAGCCCCAGTAGGAGACCGACGCCGCCAGCACGACGAGCAGCGCCACGATCAGGCGGAAGTTCCACGCGGTGCGCTTGGCGACTTCCTGCTGCAGGCGCAGCAGCTGGTTCTGATTACTGAGCAGGGCGATCGACTGGTTCTTCTTGTTCAGCTCGTGCCGACTCAGCTGGAAGGCGTATTCGCGGGATTTGATGTCGTCAAGACGCGCCTTGTCGGCTTGGGCATAGCGACGGTAATGGTCGAGCGCCCCGGCGATGTCGCCGCGCTTGAGTGCGACGGTATAGAGCACGCGCTGTGCCACGACGCCGGCAAGGGAATTCGCATCGATGCCGCGATCGCGCACTATGGCCGTCGCTTGCGCATGCGCAGCGGCGAGATCGCCTTCTTCAAGCTGGTATTGCGCGAGCAACTGGCGAAGCTCGCCGACCAGGCGTGTGTAGCCGGTGCCCACAGCCTCGGGCAGGCTCGCCTCCAGCAGGGCGATGGCCTGCCGTCGGCGCCCTGTCCGTGCCCAGTAGTCGGCGAGGGTGGCGCGGATGGCATTGACGGCGATCGGCTCTCGCTGCGCCGCGCAGTCGGCGATCGCCTCGTGCACGTCGGAGTCCTCGTCCAGAGAACGCCCCAGGCCATTGAGCGCCCGTACGCGCACCTGGCGGGCGAAGCAACGATTGCGTGGATCCGGCTGCTCAGCGAGCGCGCGTTCGGCTTCGGCGAGCGCCATGTCGAAATGGCCGAACTCGTTGTAGATCGTGCCGGCTACTCCCATGCTCGTTTGCCGCAGGCCCGCATCGGTGACCCGTTCGCGGAGCATCAGTGCACGATCGAGATAGCGCAGACCGGTAAGATAGTCGCGGTTAAGTGCAGAGATATTCGTGATCAGCAGGGCCGCGCGGTACTTGAGCTCGGGTTCCGGAGCCTGCTCGACCAGCGCCATCGCATCACCGAGTGCCGCCTGGTAATCACCGGTGATGGTGCGGCGGTAGTCTTGCAGAAGTCGCAGGTGCCGAAGCTCGCTGGGATCTGCTTCGCTCTTCCGGCGTTGAAGCTCGGCGAGCAGCGCCGTCATGTGTCGGGTGTTCGAACTCTTATGCGTATCTGCCTCGCGCAGCAGTTCGCCAAATGGCGTTGCCCGAGCCTGCGCCGCGGGCAACGCCAAAATGATAACGAGACAGAATGTCCGTATTGCCTGAGCTGCCACGCCGGGATCTCCGGGACAACAGCCAGAAACAGGCCGGCTGTTGGCTGAGGATACGCCTAGCCGGCGAACGCGTCCGGCGCCTCGGCCGGTTCTGGCTGGTCATCCACCGGGCCATCTTCCCGTGCTGGCTCTTCCTGATCAGGCGCATAGACCACGCATGCCATGAAGGCACGCCCGCTCATGGCTGCGGCCAAAGCCGGAGCATCGCCTGTGCGGAATGCGGCGCGCGCTGCCGGATCGAGAGACATCGCCAGATCGGCGGCTGCCCCCTCCCCGGCGTACGGGGTGCGGGCGAGGTGTTCAAGAAGAGAGATCGCGTCGTACATGATTTTCCTTCGTTCAAGTTGCCGTTTCAAACGGGTCGGGTTGTCTTCGGCGTGGTCGCAGATAGCCGGGCGAGCCGCATGCGCATCGCCTCGTCGGCGACGAGCGCATGCGCGGGCGGGACGATCAGGGTGGATTGCATGGTCAGCTTGCTGTCGGGCAGGTCCGCGAGCACCACGCATTCGATGCGCGGCGACACGACGGCTGACGTTGCTGCCTCGTAGATCGTGACGATGTGGTCTGCGGGGTAGTCGAGAAGCAGCCGCTCCACGAGCACCTGGCGGTGCGCGGGCGTGGTCGCGAAACGCAGGCAGGCCGGATCCCCGACGATGCCGACCTGCCACAGCACGAGATAGGCGGACGCATCGATGCGGCGCGGATACAGCAGGAGTTGCGTGGCTTCGTAGTGCTGGCAGCCGAAACGGCCCGGGTCGATGCCCATGTCGGCGTAGAGGCAGTCCTCCGCCGAGACACCGGGTTCCATGGCTGCGCCGAAGCCTTCGCGCCGTGCCTGCGCGATCGCATCGTGGGGTACCTGCGCGAACACGCCGGGATGCCCGTAGAACGCGCCGCAGACACGTCGGCCGCGACGGACTTCATCCAGCATCACGTCGGCCATCTCGCGATAGGTCTCACGGCGCGACTTGCCCTCGGCATAGTAGGGCTGGAGGCTGATCGCATCCGGTCGCATGGTCTGCAGCCACAGCTCGACGAGCGCATCGGAAGCCGCGACAAACACCACATCGGCCTGCTCGATGTAGGCCCGTGCGCGCGGGCCCAGATGGGCGCCGAGCATCATTCCCACACCTACGCAGGCGAGGTGGCCCGGCAGCTGTGCGGCGGCGGTCATGCGGTCGATCCCCTTCGACGACAGGACCACCCTACCCGTCGGCCGCCCCCATGCCAACCGGCCGACGCCAGCGGTCGTGGTCGAGAATCCACCGGGCGGTGCCGGGGCGATCGGGCGGAGCGTCCACGAAACCCTGCGCGCAAAGAAGCCGGCGCGACATCCGCTCATTCGGGCCGGCCTGGCACATGCCGGACAGACGGTCGATCGCCAGGTCGTCGAAGGCATGAGTGACCAGGGCTTCGATCACCTCGTGCGAATAGCGCGCGTTCCACGCGGCGGGTAGGAGCATGAGCCCCATCTCGGTGTCAGGCGCGCGATGCAGAAGGGCCCCAATACCCACATCGCGCCGGGTGGAGCGTTCTGTAACCGCCCAGACCCGGCATGCCGGCTCGTCGGCCTCATTTGCCCCAACGACGGCACGGAACGCCCGTGATGCCGCGCCCTCATCAAGTGGCGGGGCGATGCGGGCCATGACGCGCGGGCAGCAATACAGCGCGCGATAGAGACCCTCATGGGCGTCGATGAGAGGCGAGAGGTCAAGGTTCGCGGTGGAGAGCGTGGGCAGCGGCATTGGGCGGTGCAATGGCCTGGATAGGGTCTGGGCCCGGCATGCGGCAGCCTCTAACGTGTCGCCGTGTTCACGGCGTCGGAGACCAGCTGCTCCACCACCGACGGATCCGCAAGCGTCGAGGTATCGCCTAGCTGGTCCGCCGCGCCTTCGGCGATCTTGCGCAGGATGCGGCGCATGATTTTCCCCGAGCGTGTCTTCGGCAGGCCCGGCGCCCACTGGATACGGTCCGGCGTGGCGATCGGGCCGATTCCACGGCGCACGCACTGCACGAGTTCGGCACGCAGCGCGTCGGTCGGCTCGACGCCGGCTTTAAGCGTCACGAAGGCATGGATGCCCTGGCCCTTGAGGTCATGCGGATAACCGACGACGGCGGCCTCGGCCACGTCATGGTGCGCGACCAGCGCGCTCTCCACTTCCGCGGTGCCGATGCGGTGCCCGCTGACATTGATGACATCGTCGACGCGTCCGGTGATCCAGTAGTAGCCGTCGGCATCGCGACGGCAGCCGTCGCCGGTGAAATACATGCCGGGATACGTGGTGAAGTACGTCTCGATGAAACGCGCGTGGTCGTTGTAGACGGTGCGCATCTGGCCGGGCCAGGAATCGAGCAGCACCAGGTTGCCCTCGGCTTCGCCGTCGAGAAATGCGCCGTTCGGATCCACCAGCGCGGGCCGGATGCCGGGCAGCGGCAGCGTCGCCGAGCCGGGCTTGAGCGCGGTCGCGCCCGGTACCGGGGCAATCAGGATGCCGCCGGTCTCGGTCTGCCACCAGGTGTCGACGACGGGGCAACGCGAGCCGCCGACCACTTCGAAGTACCAGCGCCAGGCTTCCGGATTGATCGGTTCGCCCACCGTGCCCAGCAGCCGCAGCGATGCACGCGACGTGCGTGTCACCGGCGCCTCGCCCTCGCGCATCAGCGCGCGGATCGCGGTAGGCGCGGTGTAGAAGATCGTGACGCGGTGGCGGTCGATCACCTGCCAGAAGCGCGAGGCGTCGGGGAAGTTCGGCACGCCCTCGAACACCACCTGCGTTGCCCCGTTGGCGAGCGGGCCGTAGACGATGTAGCTGTGGCCGGTGATCCAGCCGACATCCGCGGTGCACCAGAAGACGTCATCGTCGCGCAGGTCGAATACCTGCTCGTGGGTCCATGCCGCATACACGAGATAGCCGCCGGTCGTGTGCAGCACACCTTTCGGTTTCCCGGTGGAGCCGGACGTGTAGAGGATGAACAGCGGGTCTTCCGCGTTCATGCGTTCGGGCTCGCAGGTGTCGGGCTGCCCTTCGACCACTGCATGCATCCATCGGTCGCGCGGCATCTGCATGTCGATGCCGGCCCCGGTGTGGCGCAGCACCAGTACCGTTTCCACCGAGCTCGTGCCAGGCATCTTCAGCGCGGCGTCGACATTCGCCTTGAGCGGGACATGCTTGCCGCCCCGCAGGCCTTCGTCGGCGGTGATGACCAGCCGGCTCCGGCAGTCGGCGATGCGGTCGGCGATCGACTGCGGTGCGAAGCCGCCGAACACCACCGAATGCACCGCTCCGATGCGCGCGCAGGCGAGCATCGCGACGATCGCCTCGGGAATCATCGGCAGGTAAATGGTGACGCGGTCGCCGCGGCGCACGCCGAGGTTGCGCAAGGCATTGCCGAGGCGACAGACGCGTGCATGCAGGTCGCGGTAGGTGACGTGCTCGGCCGCGATCGATGGATCGTCATGTTCGAAGATCAGCGCAGTGCGCCCGCCGCGTGTGACCAGATGGCGATCGAGGCAGTTCACGCTGGCATTGAGTTCGCCATCGGCGAACCAGCGGATGCGGAAATCCTCACGGGCGAAGCTGACGTCGCGGATCTCGGTCGGCGCGCGGAACCAGTCAAGGCGCCTGGCGATGCCGGACCAGAAGTGCGCGGGATTCTCCGCCGCCTGGCGAGAGGCGTCGGCCAGCGCAGCGGCATCGGTGCGCGCGGTGGCGGCGAAACCGGCAGGAACGGGTACGGATGCGGGCGATGACATGCGGATCTCCTCGGCAGCGGACGAGTGTGCCGCAGGTATCCGCCCGCTTACAGCACCCGCAGCGGCGGGTCGGTCATCGCGGCAGGCGCAGCGCGGCGTAGCGTGGCGAAGCGGGTGGCGCCCTGCAGGAAATGGCGCTGGCCTACGCCACGTCACGTCACGTCACGTCACTGCGGCGGTGCGGCCAGTTCGCGCGCGTCGAGGAAGCCGTCGTGGTCGCGATCCTGGCGCCGGAATGTCGCTTCCAGCGCCGCGCGATGCTCGGCCAGTGAAACCGGTTTTCCACGGCCACCGGGCAGTTCACGGGCGTTGACAATCCCATCGCCATCCACATCCATGCGCGCGAAGGCATAGCCCATCCAGGCCTGGAATTCCGCCAGCGAAACACGGCCGTCATGGCCGGTGTCCATGCGGGTGAGATAGTCGCGGCTGGATCCGACCGCCGGCGTCGTCGCATGCAAGCCCGTTGCAACAAGGAAAAGGACGGTGCCAAAGAGCACGGACCCGGTGGGCGACGATACGGCCATCGGCTCAGTACGCGGCCGGCGCCAGCGCATAGCCCTTCAGGCGTGCCGAGAACTGCTGCAGCGAGGCGATGCCGGTGGCCTCGGCTTCCTGGCACCAGGCATGCAGGCGCGCGAGCATCGCCTTGGCATCGTGCGAGCGGTCGTCGAGCACCTGCGCCAGGCGCGCGCGGTACTCGGTAACGGTCGCGAGCTTCGGACGCTCGGCGAGGAATGCCGCCAGGCGCGCCTTCTTCTCCTCGTCGAGCCAGCGGCCGCCATCGGCCAGGCCCTTGCGCAACTTCGAAGGCAGCAGGTGGCGGGCCTTCGCGCCCGCTGCGGCCGCCTCCTCCCGCAATGCGGGCAACGTGACGCTGCGGTAGTAGTCGGTCATCGCCTGGAAGCGGATCGCCAGCAATGCCTTCAGCGTCTCGCCATCGGGCATGGCGATGTTGGGGCGCACGTCGAGGCTTGGCGCGACGCGCAGCACCCGGGCGAGACCTACCGCCTCGAATGCCTTGATCGCGGCCCAGCCGATGTCGAACTCCCACTTGCGCAGCGCGAACTTCGCCGACGACGGGAAGGCGTGGTGGTTGTTGTGCAGCTCTTCGCCACCGATCCACACGCCCCATGGGGTGAGGTTGGTCGCGGTGTCGGCGGTCTCGAAATTGCGGTAGCCCCACCAGTGGCCAAGGCCGTTGACCACGCCCGCCGCCCAGAACGGAATCCACGCCATCTGGATCGCCCACACGGCGACGCCCTTGAAGCCGAACAGCGCGAAGCTGATGAACAGCAGCAGCGTCGGCCCCCAGGTGGCGAATGGCGTGTACAGGCGACGTTCGATCCAGTCGTCCGGGCAGCCCTTGCCGTACTTCTCGATGTCATCGCGCTGCGCGCGCGCTTCGCGGTACAGCTCGACACCGCGCCAGAACACGGTGCCGATGCCCTTGATCTGCGGGCTGTGCGGATCTTCTTCCGTCTCGCACTTGGCGTGGTGCTTGCGATGGATCGCCGCCCACTCGCGGGTGATCATCGAGGTGGTGAGCCAGCACCAGAAGCGGAAGCAATGCGACAGCACCGGGTGGAAATCCACCGCGCGATGCGCCTGCGAACGGTGCAGGTACAAGGTGACGGTGAGGATGGTGAGCTGGGTCGCGACGAGCAGGTAGACTAGCATCGCGCCCCAGCCGAGCTGGAACACGCCACCGGCCAGGAAATCGAGGAACGAAGCGGACATCGGGAACTCCGGGAAAGCGGCCGCAGGCCGTGCCGCGTGGGGCGGCCCCGGCATGATGCCATCCCATCCGGCGCGTAACCTGCGCGCATTGCGTGACCCTGGCCGCGGTTCATCGACGCGAAAGGCAAGGCCGTCACATCCCGCGTGGACAGCCTTCGGCGCTTGTCTGCAGGCCATCGCGACGCCATGGTGTCGCGTCGCACGTCGCGGTCGCCGCCATGCCTGAACTGCCCGAGGTCGAAACCACCCGCCGTGGGCTTGCGCCGCATGTCGAAGGACAACGGGTGGCGGCCGTGATCCTGCGCCGGCCCGACCTGCGCTGGCCCATTCCCGCGGAAATTTCCACGCGGCTGCCGGGTCGCCGCATCCGTTCAGTGACACGGCGTGCGAAATACCTGCTCCTCGACACCGACGAGGGTGCTGCGCTTCTGCACCTGGGCATGTCGGGCGCGCTGCGCGTGCTGCCCGCCGCCACGCCGATCCGTGCGCACGACCACGTGGACATCGAACTCGACTCCGGCCGCGTGCTGCGCTTCAACGACCCGCGCCGCTTCGGCTGCCTGCTCTGGCAGCCGGCCGGCGAGACCCATCCACTGCTCGCCGGGCTCGGTCCTGAGCCGCTGTCCGATGCCTTCGACGGCGCCTATCTGTTCCGGCTCAGCCGCGGGCGGCGCGCGCCAGTCAAGGCGTTCCTGATGGATCAGGCGGCGGTGGTGGGTGTCGGCAACATCTACGCGGCCGAAGCATTGTTCCTGGCGGGCATTTCGCCGCTGCGCGCTGCCGGCAAGGTCTCGCCCGAACGGTATGAGCGCCTGGCGGCATCCGTGAAAACGGTCCTTGCCCATGCCATCGAGCGGGGCGGCACCACCCTGCGCGATTTCATCGGCCCCGACGGCTCACCCGGGTATTTCGAGCAGGAACTGTCGGTGTACGGCCGTGGCGGCGAGCCCTGCAAGGCCTGTGGCCGCGTACTGCGCGAGCAGCCGATCGGCCAGCGCGCGAGTGTCTGGTGCCCGCGCTGCCAGCGCTGAACCCCCGCCTGACGCGATAGGCGCGGCGCGCGCCATCGGTCTTTCGGCCCGGCCCGACAACCCTTCTGCGGCGTATAGTCCCGCCGACAGGACGAAGCCGATGACCGACAGCGCCGACATCACCCAATGGCTCGATGCCGCTCGCGGCGGTAGCCGCGAAGCGCTCGATCGCGTGCTGGGCGCGCTGTACCAGGAACTGCATGCGATGGCGCGGCGCCAGCTCGCGGGCCAGCACGAGCAGACCCTCGATGCCACCGCGCTGGTGCACGAGGCCTACCTCAAGCTCATCGGCAATCACGGCGCCACCTTCGAAGACCGCGCGCATTTCTTCGCCTATGCCGCCACTGCGATGCGCAGCGTGGTGGTCGACCATGTGCGCCAGCGCCTCGCGCAGAAGCGCGGCGGCGATCTGGAACGCGTCACGTCGCTTCCCGATGACGCCGACGGCGCATTGCCGCTCGACGAGGACCTGCTCGCGCTCGACAGTGCGCTCGACAAGCTCGCGCTGGTCGATCCACGCCTGGCGCAGGTGGTGGAGCTGCGTTACTTCGGCGGCCTGTCGGAGCTGGAAATCGCCGCCCTTCAGGACCGTTCGGAACGCAGCATCCGTCGCGACTGGCAGAAGGCGCGGCTGTTCCTGCTCGCCAGCCTGCAGGACGACGAGCAGGCCGCCTGACCGGCGGACGGCAGGCGCGATGGACGCTTCGCGCTGGCAACGGCTGTCGCCGCATCTGGATGCGCTGCTCGAGCTCGCGCCCGAGGCGCGGGCAGCGCGCCTGGCCGGTATCCGCATCGAGGATCCCGCGCTGGCGGATGAACTGTCGACGATGCTGGCGTTGGAGGACGGGCGCGACGACTTCCTCGCCGAGCCGCTCATCGCGCCGCGTGCACTCCTGCGCGAAGGCAGCGAGATAGGCCCGTACCGGCTCGAGTCGCTGCTGGGCGAAGGCGGCATGGGCCAGGTCTGGCGCGCCTCGCGCGCGGACGGGCTGTACCAGCGCCGGGTTGCGCTGAAACTGCTTCGCCCGGGCCTGGCAGACGAGAACCTGCGGCTGCGGTTCGCGCGTGAACGACAGATCCTCGCCAGGCTCGCGCATCCCCACATCGCCGGCCTGCTCGATGCCGGTGTCAGCCCGGAAGGCGTGCCCTACCTCGCCCTCGAATACGTGGAAGGCGAGCCGATCACGCGCTACTGGCAGCGCTTCGATGTGCCACTGCCCGCGCGCCTGCGCATGTTCCGGCAGGTGTGCGCGGCGGTCAGCCACGCGCATGCGAACCTGATCGTGCATTGCGATCTCAAGCCATCGAACATCCTGGTCACGCAGGACGGGCAGGTGCGGCTGCTGGACTTCGGCATCGCCAAGCTGCTCGACGGCGCGGCGCCGCGTATCGACCACACCCGCACCGGCGGGCGCGCCTTCACCCTGCACTACGCCGCACCCGAGCAGATCCGCGGCGGTCCGGTGACCACGATGACCGATGTCTATTCGCTCGGTGTCGTGCTCTACGAATTGCTGACCGGCACCAAGCCGTACCGGCTAAAGCGCCAGAGCGATGCCGAGTGGGAGGAAGCGATCCTCGCCTACGATCCGGTGCGGCCCTCGCAGATGCTTCTGCGACAGTCGGAACTGAAAGCCGACCGCACCGAGCGGCAGTTGTTGCGACGACGCGCGAACCGCCTCTCGGGTGACCTCGACAACATCGTGATGCGCACGCTGTGCAAACAGCCGGACGAGCGCTATCCGTCGGTCGAAGCGATGTCGCAGGATCTCCAGCACCACCTCGACGGGCTGCCGGTGCAGGCCCGGCCGCAGGGCATGCTCTACCGTGCGCGCAAGTTCATGGGCCGGCATCGCTGGTCGCTCGCCGCCGCCGTCGCCGCCTTCGCGCTGATTTCGGTCGCCGCAGGCGTCACCTGGTGGCAGAGCCGTCTCGCTTTCGATGAGGCGCGCCGTGCCCAGGCCATGCGCGGCTTCATCGTCGGGGTCTTCGAGGGCGCGGGAGAAACACCCGACGGCCGCGCGCTGGACCTGCGCTCGCTTCTGGATGCCGCGGTGGTACGTGGCGATCGCGAGCTTACACGCGAGCCGCGTGCGCAGGCCGAACTGCTCGGGCTCATCGCACGCTTGCGCACGGGCCTGGGCGACTACTCACAGGCAAGCGCGCTGCTCGACCGCCAGCAGCGGTTGCTGGGGAATGCCGGCGTGCCGGAAAACCTTCGCATCGAATCGCTCGCGCAGCGTGGCGAAGTGCTGCGCAAGATGGGCCATGCCGATGGCTGCGTGGCCACCATGGCGCCGCTGCTGGGGGACGTGCGCGACGAGCAGTCGGCATCGCCGGTACAGGCCGCGGAGTTCTATTCGCAACTGGGCCGCTGCCGGCGCGTACTGGGGGCGTCCACCGGCGCCCGCGATCTGTTCCAGCGTGCGCTTGCACTACGCCGCGAGGTGCGCGCGCCCGGCGCGGCCGTGGCCGGAATCGAAAGCCAGCTCGACCTCGCCGGCCTCGAAGCCGACATTGGCGATACGGACACGGCGCTGCACGACTATGCCCAGGCGCGCGCACGTCTCGATGCGGAGGTGGGTGCGCGGCATCCATTGCAGGTGGAGATCGGCCGGCAGGTGGCCGCGTTGCGCCGTCAGAGGGGGGAACCCGGCCGCGCCGAACGCGAGCTGGTCGACATGCTCGGCATCGCGCAGGCGCTGCATGGCGCGCGCCATCCGGTAACGCTGGCGGTGCGACGCGAACTGGCCGATGCCCTGATCGACCAGTTCCGCTTCCGCGACGCGGCATTGCCCCTGCGCACACGGCATGCGGTGCTGGCCTCACGCGTTCAGCCGGGCCCGGAGTTGCGTGCAAGCCATCTCGCGCTTGCACGCGTGGAATGGGAGCTCGACCGGTTGCCGGCCGCGCTCGGGTCGCTGCAGTCCGCGCTCGCGCTCAGCAGGCGCGGTGGTGACGCCGGCCAGGTCGCCGAGAGCCTGTTCGCGCTCGGGCAGACGCTGCATGAGGCGGGACGCAACAGCGAGGCCATGCCGCTGCTGCGCGAAGCACGGCAATTACGGCTGGAGCAATACGGCAGCGCCAACGTGCGCGTGGCGGAAGTCGACCGCGTTCTCGGTGAAACGGAGGCCGCTCTCGGGCTCCCCTCCGCCATTCCACGCCTGCTGCGCGCCGAGCATTTTCTCGCCCTCGGCTACGGGCCTATCCACCCGCAAACGCGTCTGGCTCGCCTCGCCCTCGCGCGGCAGCGTGCCGCGCACGGCGAGCGCGAAGGCATGCAGGCATTGCAGGAGCTGGCCGCGTCCGCGCGGGGCACGACGCGCCCGCAGCCCATTGCGTGGCGAGCCGCCGCCTATGCCGATGCGATCCGCTGCAACGGGCGCCAGCGGCTACCCAGCCTGCGTCGCCTCGCGCGCCTGAACGCGGCCGTGAGCGAGGCGCAGCCGGATGGCAGCGTCACCGCCCGCGAGATCACGCGGCTGTTGCGTCAGTGCCAGCGTCCACGCATCGACTTCATGCCCACGGGAACGCTGTAGCGGGAGCGGCATCCATGGCAGGCGCGTCACGACGATCAGTGCCGCGTGGATGGCCTTACGGGTCATCCGTTCGCCAACACGAGGGCTGGTCGCGACGCTCCAGCGGCAAGGCGGCCTGCGCCGGGTCGAGGTTGCCTTCGCCGCGCGAGATCTTCTTGAACTGCGCGCGCGAGACGGAGACATAGCGTTCATTGCCGCCGATCTCCACCTGCGGCCCGTCATGCACCGCGCGGCCATGTTCATCCACTCGCACGGTCATCGTCGCTTTCTTGCCGGTATGGCAGATCGTCTTGATCTCCTCGAGCTCGTCGGCCCAGGCCAGCAGGTACTGGCTGCCCTCGAACAACTCGCCGCGGAAATCCGTGCGCAACCCATAGCAGAGCGCCGGCACATGCAGTTCGTCGACGATGTCGCCCAGCTGCCAGGCCTGCGCGCGAGTGAGGAACTGCGCCTCGTCGACGAGCACGCAATGCAGGCGCCCGTGCGCGGCGATGTCGTTCCGTACGTGCGTGGCGAGATCGTCCTCGCGCGAGAAGGCGACAGCCTGTGCCTGCAGGCCGATGCGCGAGGCGACGACGCCGGAACCGGCGCGATGGTCGAGCGACGGCGTCATGATCAGCACGCGCATCCCGCGTTCGCGATAGTTGTGCGCCGACTGCAGCAGCGTCGTCGTCTTGCCGGCGTTCATCGCCGAATAATAGAAATACAGCTTGGCCATGCAGCGAAGTCTAGGCGGTCCGGGCCGCGGCGCCACCGGCCCGCGTCGTTCAGGCGAACGCTGCCCGCTGCGTCACAATACGCGGCCCGCAGGTATCGCCATGCACGGTCTGAACCCTCCCCAGCGCGCCGCCGTCGAGCATGTCGACGGGCCTCTTCTCGTGCTGGCTGGCGCCGGCAGCGGCAAGACGCGCGTGATCGTGGAGAAGATCGCGCACCTGATAGCGTCGGGGCGCATGCCGGCCAGGCGCATCGCGGCGATCACCTTCACCAACAAGTCCGCGCGGGAAATGCGTGAGCGCGTGGCCAAGCGCATCAAGGGCGATGCGGCCGAAGGCCTGACGCTCTGCACCTTCCATGCGCTCGGCCTGAAGCTGCTGCAGATCGAACATGCGAAAGCCGGGCTGCGACGCGGCTTCTCCATCTTCGACGCCGACGACAGTACGGCGCAGATCAAGGATCTGCTGCCCGCCGGCAGCAAGCCCGACGTGATCGATGGCGTGCGCGGCCTGATCTCGCGAGCGAAGAACGCCGGGCTGTCACCGGCCGAAGCGATACGCGAGGCACGCAGCCCGCGGGAGGTCGAGGCCGCGACGGTCTACGACCTCTACCAGCAGCGCCTTGCGAGCTTCAACGCCGTCGATTTCGACGACCTGATCCGCCTGCCAGTGCAACTGCTCGAGGCTGATGAGGAGATGCGCCTGGGCTGGCGCGAGCGCATCGGCTACCTGCTCGTCGACGAATGCCAGGACACCAATGACGCGCAGTACCGCCTGCTCAAAGCACTCGCCGGGCCGAAAGGCCTGTTCACCTGCGTGGGCGATGACGACCAGTCGATCTATGCCTGGCGCGGCGCGAACCCCGACAACCTGCTGCAGCTCGGCACCGACTATCCGGCACTGCGCATCATCAAGCTCGAGCAGAACTACCGCTGCAGCAACCGCGTGCTGCGCAGCGCGAATGCGCTGATCGCGAACAATCCGCACGAGCACCTGAAGACACTGTGGTCGGATCAACCCGATGGCGAACGTCTGCGCATCTGGGAATGCCGCGACGCGACCCACGAGGCCGAGCGCGTTGCCGGCGAAATCCATTTCATCGCCGCGGCCCGGCAGGCGCCCTGGAGTGATTTCTGCGTGCTGTTCCGCGGCAACTTCCAGAGCCGCGCGCTCGAAAAATCCCTGCAGCTGATGCGCGTGCCGTATCACCTGTCCGGTGGCACGGCGTTCCTCGACCGCGGCGAGGTCAAGGACGTGCTGGCCTGGCTGCGTCTGCTCGCCAATCCCGATGACGATGCCGCGTTCCTGCGCGCAGTGCAGTCGCCCCGGCGCGAGGTCGGTGCAGGCACGCTGGCCAGGCTCGCCGAACTTTCCTCCCAGGCGCACATGCCGATGGCACGGGCGATCGACAATGTCGGCGCGCTCAAGCAGCTGCCGCCCCGTGCGGCGAATGCGCTCGACACGTTCGCGTCGCTGGTCAAGCAGTTGCGCTCGAAGGCGAACGTGCTGGCTCCCGCGGACCTGGTGCGTGAGGTCGCCGAGCGCAGCGGGTTGCTCGCCGCCGTGCGCTCGCAGTGCAAGGACGAAGCGGGCTTCCAGCGGCGCAAGGCCAATATCGACGAACTCGCTGGCTGGTTCGATGGCAGCCGCCACTCCGGCCCGGGTGAACTCGCCGCACAGCTCGCGTTGCTCTCGCATGCCGACAAGGGCGAGGCCGGCAATCAGGTGCGTCTGATGAGCCTGCATGCGGCGAAGGGGCTGGAGTTCCGCTACGTCTTCCTCATCGGGCTGGAGGACGGCACCCTCCCGCACGAGGCGAGCCTCGAAGAAGGCCGGCTGGACGAGGAACGCCGCCTGCTGTACGTCGGCATGACCCGCGCGAAGGAACAGCTGTGGATGTCGTACTCGCGGATGGCGCAGCGATGGGGCGAGGTGCTGCGCCTCAAGCCGAGCCGTTTCCTGGATGAACTGCCTGCCGCCGAGATCCAGCGGGACGGTGCGGATCCCGCTGTCGATGCGGAAAACAGGAAAGCGCGCGCCGACGCGGGATTCGCGGCGATCCGCGCCCTGCTGGACGGCTGACATCGCTCATCCAGGCGCGTGAGACCCGCGCCTGCATCCGCAGGCCGTCGGGCGAGGCTCATCAGGACGCCAGGCGTGGCGGGATCTGCGTGGCGGCGACACGGTGACGCGGCCGTCCCAGGCTGACGCAACAGGCTGGATACCCGCATCGGCCCGGCACGAAGCACAAAAAAAAGGGCGGCCCGGAGGCCGCCCTTCGCCCGGCACGACAGGCCGGTCAGAACTGCACGGAGACCCGCGCGTTGACGCCATGGTCGCGCGCCTGGTCGGCGTACTGGCCGCTGTAGCCCAGGTCCACGCGGGCGCGCGGCGTGATCCATGCCGCCACGCCGGCTTCCGCCGTCCACGCGTTGTCGGCGAGGGTCGCGCCGGCCACCGTGAACGCATTGCCGCCCGACCACGACGCGGAGGTCGGCGAGTTCAGGTCGCCGCTGGCATGGCGATAGCCGACGCCGCCGCGCAACTGCAGCCAGCCCGGCTGCTGGCTGCTGCCAGCCAGGCCGAGGCCGAACCGCACGCCCGCCGTGGTCAGGTTCACGCTGCTGTCGGCATTGGCCACCGTCAGTGCCGTGCTGCCACCGATCTCGGTGAAGCGGTCGGCCTTGACGCGGACATGTGCGAACTGCGCGAACGGCTCGACCGACCAGCGCGCGTCGCCGAAGCGGTAGCCGCCTTCGACGAAGGCCTGCATCGTGTTGGCCGAATAGTCCGCGCGCAGCGACTGGTCGACATTGCCGAACGCCACGCGACGGTTCATGCCGACATCGTGGCGCGCGTAGGCAAGACCGCCGCGGACACCGAAGCCACCGAACGTGCCGCCGCCGTAAACGGCGAGGTGCTTGTCGTTGACGCTGCCACGCGAGGCGCGCGCCGGGACGCTGACATCGGTGCGCCCGCTACCGGCCAGGCCACCGACGGTCCAGCCGCCCGCGAACACGTGGTCGGCGCCGAACAGCACGGCGTTGCCCTGCGCATCGATGCGTGCGGCGTTGCCGTCGGCATGCACGTCACCCCCCGTGGCGAGGCCTTCGGCCCAGACCGCGGTGGTTCCTTCGCTGTCCGAACCCGGTGCCGCCTGCGCCACGCTGCGCTGCAGCGCCGCCTCGCGCACATGACGGCTGACGTCGACGAGCACGCCGCGGGTACTGGCATGCGCTTCGCCGCTCAGGGCATCGAATGCCGGCTGCGCCTGCGCCGGGAACAGCTGGGTCAGCGAGAGGAGCAGCGGGTTGCTGATGGCCATCGCGTCGGCGGCGGTCGCCACCGCCGCCTGGTTGCGCGTGCGGGCGGCCGTCGCGAGCGCCAGGCCGCGGCCGACATTGAGGCCGACGGCAGTCGGCGCGTAGTTGAAGGTGAAGCGCAGGAACGGCGAGAACAGGCTGCTGTCGAGGCCGGCGAACTGGCCGGTGACGCCACTGCTCGCGGTCAACAGTGTGTACTGCTGGCCGAGCAGGAACGTGCCGGGGGTCGCGAGCAGCCGCACGGTGCCGCCCTGCAGCTGGGCATTGCCGGCCACCGCGATGCGGTCCGACGAACCGGCGCTGCCGAGTTCGGCGTCGAAGAAGGAACCCGCAGCCTGCGTGTAGGTGCCGGTAACGTTGAGCGTGCCGATGCTGTTGCCCGGCGTCACGGTGCCGCGGACGGTGAGGTCATTGACCGTACCGGTGCCGCCGAGGCGGCCACCCGCGTTGACGTCCGTCTTGGCGCCGGACTGCACGCCCCTGATCGACGCGATGCCGCCGTTGTTGACGACCAGCGCGGTATTGACCAGCGAGCCGTTGAGCAGCAGTACGCCGCCATCGACGCTGACATTGCCGGTCAGTGCATTGATACCGTCGAGCTCGAGCACGCCCTGGCGGATGGTGGCGCCGGCGAAGCCGTTGTCGCCGCTCAGCCGCAGCCAGCCGATGCCGGACTTGGTCAGCCGCCCCGGGCCGCCGATGTCATTGGTCCAGTCGTCCCAGGCCAGGCCCGTCCACGTCTTGATGCCACCAGCGGCGCGGTTCATCACCACGTCGGTGTCGACCCGCAGCTGGCCCGGCCCTTCGATCGCCTTCTTCAGGTCGACCAGGCCCCAGCCGTAGATCTCGTCGACGCCGGCATCACCCAGATCGGTCGCGGTGGTGAGCAGTACGTCGCGGATCTGCGGATTGTCGAGATAAGGGAAGCGCTCCATCAGCAGCGCGAGCGCGCCGGTGATGTGCGGGGCGGCCATCGAGGTACCGGTCAGGTCGCCGTAGCCGTACTCGGGGTTTTCCCCGGTGATGTCCAGGCCGATGACATTGCCGTCCGCATCGCGCACGACATTGCCCTGGATGCTGCCGCCCACCACGCTGGAGGTGATGTCGGTGCCCGGTGCGGCGATGCACCAGTCCTTGCTCAGCCCGCAAATGCTGGAGCTGCCATCGATCGTGCCGCTCTGGTTGATGTTGACAACACTCAGCCAGTACTTGTCGAGGCCCTGCACCCAGCGCGGAAGCGTCGCGTAGATACCGGCGATGTCACCGCTGTTGTTACCGGCGGCGAACACCTGCAGCATGCCGGTCTGCAACGACGGGTCGGTGTAGGTCGCGAAGTATTCGGCGACGCCCGGCAGGTTGTAGAGGTCGTCCATGTCAGCCGCGGTATTCGGCTCCTGGCTCAGGCCCCAGCTGTGGTTGATCGCGCGCACGCCCTGCTGCGCCATCTGCTGGTACATGCTGGCGACAGCGGTGCTGTCCGGCCCGATCGCATACGACTCGCCGCCCGCGCCGACCAGCGCGTAGAAATCCATGTAGCTGTTGGAGAACAGGCGCGCGGCGCTGAGGTCCGCATTGAAGGCGACGCCGTGGCTGCCGGTGCCGTCGCGGTTGGCGAGCATGCTGCCGGCGACATGCGTGCCATGCGTCGAGTAGCTGAAGCCGGCGATCGACTCCAGATAGGCCGGCACCCAGTCGTAGAAATAGCCGATGTCGACCAGGTACTGGACGAGCGCGCGATCCGCGTCGGTGTATTCGAAGTAGTCGATGGCGACGCTGCCGCCGTCGGACGAGAAGCAGGAGTCCGGGCCGGTCAGCGCGACCGTGTTGGTGCAGGCCGTGCCGTCGCCGAGCAGGTCGGCGATATGGATGCTGCGATTGGCCTTGCCGGAGAATTCCCCATGGCCCAGCGCCACGCCGCTGTCGAAGATGCCCAGGCGCACGCCGCGCCCGGTGAGGCCGCGCGCATAGGCGTATTGCGCATTGATCGCGGCAAGGCCCCAGTCGGCATTGAATTCGGTGCTCAGCCAGCTGTTCGGATCGCCTGCCTTGCCAGCCTCGGTGTAGGACTGGGCGAATGCCGGCAGGGCGAGGCCGACGAGCAGGGTGCCGGTGACGGCGCGGGACAGCAGCGAGCGCGCAAGTCCGCCGCTGGCGGCGCGCTTGTTTCGAGTGGTCATTGGATCCCCATCGGAAATGTCGGCCCGTCTCCCCCGTGGCGACGGCGCCGCCCGCCGTCCTGCAGCGGTAGGCCTGTATACGCCACAGGCCGATGGCTGTCCAGATAAAGTGTGATGTAGCCCACAAACCCGATGATGAACGCTTCGGGCTCTGTCCTGCGGCGCCCCGACAACACGTTGAGGAAGAGGCTGACGCCCGGAAGCCTTCGAAAACCAACCAGTGACCGCGCCGGGTCCGCCATTCGTCAGCCGGTTACATGGTTTTGCGGAGACGCTCGAGCGGCCGCAAGATGCGCCGGTGGCCCAGCCGTCCCCTGCCGCTGCACTTTCCTTCGCCCGGGCCCTCCGGTGCCTGCTGCTGCTCTGCTTGCTGGTCGCCGGCTGCGGGCCAGCCGAGGACGCACCGCCCCGGTCGCGCGCCGCACACACCCCTGCCGCCGCGGTGCAACGGCTGATCGATGACCTCCGGCGCGATGACCTCGGGGCGTACGCCGTCCATGCTCTGCCCCCGTCGCTGTACGCCCAGGCCGACCTCGCCTGGCGCTCGGGCCGAAGCCGCTGGCCGCTCAGCGAGTTGCCGCTGCACGACCAGCTGCCGGCGCTGATAGCGCGTCTGTCGGCGCCCGGGGCGGAAGCGGTGCTGAGGCAAGGCTACCGCTCCCAGTTCGCCGGCGCGGGCGACGATCTTCGCTCGGCGGCAGCGACTCTCGCGCTGTTCTCGACGCGCTACCTCGAGCACGAGTCGGAGGCCCCGCGCGAGGAGCGCGAGCATCGGCTGCAGCTGATCCGGGTGTTGGCCGACTGGGGCCGCCAGGGCCTGCTCGCCGATCCGCGCCGCGTCGAACCCCTGCTGCCCCGCTGGGTCGCCGCGGCCCGGGCCTCCCGCCTGGGCGGCGGTGATACCGCGTTCTCGTCGGCGGGCATGCACCGCAGCCTGGTCCACCTGCGCCCCCTGCTGCGCGAGGGCAAGGCGAGCCTCGCCACCCTGGGGCTGGACGTGGATGCGGCGCTTGACGGTGCTCGCATCGAGACTGTCACGGCCACGGCGACCCAGGCCCGCCTGCGCCTGCGCTATCGGCTGGGCGGGCGGGCCGTGGTGGCCATGCTCGACCTCGAGCGCCGCCCGGAAGGCTGGTTCCTGTCCGACAGCCTCCGCCACGCCCGCGCAGCGATTGTCTCGGGGAGCCCGCGGGCCGGGCCATCGCCCGCCCTTCGGCATAATGCCGGCGATGGCCCAGCAGACTCCCCTCCCGTTTCCGGACGCGCTCCCCCCCGCTGACGGCCCGCTGCCGCCGGTCTCCGCTGATACGGATGGGGCCGGCCCGGGCGACGGGACCACCGCCGACCCGGCCCAGCCCGAGCTCCCGATGCCGGATGCACGGTCGTCTGCAGCGGGAGCCGCTCGCACGCGGCAGGAGGCCAGTCGCAGCAGCCTTCGACGTGATTCCTCCCGCCCGTGGTGGGCACACGCCCTCGGCCGGCTGATGGCGCCCTGGGTGCGGCTCAAGATCGAACCCCAGACACCGACCGAGCATGTGCCGGACTGGAACGGCGGGCCGGTGTGCTATGTGCTCGAGGACTACGGGCTTTCGAACGCGCTGATCCTCGAGCGCGCCTGTCGCGAAGCCGGGCTGCCCTCCCCATTGCAGCCACTGCCGGGCGATCCGACCGGCCGCCGACGCGCCTACGTCGCCCTGTCCCGCCGCAATGCCGGGCCGATCGCACCGCTGCCGGCCATTCCAGTGGTCCATGCGCGTTCCGCGCCGGCCAATGGCAAGTCGCACTCCGAATCACTGGCCCGGCTGATCCAGGCCCATCGCGCCGATCCTTCGCTCGACGTCGCGCTCGTGCCGGTGTCGATCTTCGTCGGCCGCGCGCCGGAGAAGACTACCGGCTGGTTTTCGGTGCTGTTCTCGGAGAACTGGCAGCTGGTGGGCCGCTTCCGGCGCCTGCTCGCCATCGCGCTCAATGGCCGCGATACCTACGTCCGTTTCGCGCCGCCGGTGTCGCTGCGCGCGATCGCCGACGAAGGCCTGCCCCCGGAGCGCACCGTACGCAAGCTGTCGCGGGTGCTGAGGGCGCACTTCCGCCGCATCCGTACCGCGGTCATCGGCCCGGACCTCTCCACCCGCCGGTTGCTGGTCGACCGCGTGCTCGCCGCGCCTGCGGTGCTCGAGGCGATCGCCGACCAGGCCCGTCGCGACAGCAGCAGCGCGGCGGAGGCCTGGAAAAAGGCGCATGCCTTCGCCTACGAGATCGCCGCGGACTACTCGCATCCGGTCGTGCGCTCGGCGAGCTTCCTGCTGGCGCCGGTGTGGAATCGCATCTATCGGGGCGTGCTGGTCCACCACCTGGACCGCCTGAAGCAGGACGCGCCCGGCAATGAAGTCATCTATGTGCCCTGCCACCGCAGCCACATGGACTATCTGCTTATCAGCTACCTGCTCTACACGCGCGGCATCGTGCCGCCGCACATCGCCGCCGGCGTCAACCTCAACCTGCCCGTGGTGGGCACGCTGCTGCGCAAGGGTGGCGCGTTCTTCCTGCGTCGTTCCATCCGCGGCAGCGCGCTGTATTCCGCGGTGTTCTCCGAATACCTCGCGCAACTCGTTTCGGGTGGTTATTCCATCGAGTACTTCATCGAGGGCGGGCGCTCGCGCACCGGCCGCCTGCTGCAGCCCAAGGCGGGCATGATCGCGATGACGCTGCGCGCCTACCTGCGCGCGCCGACGCGCCCGGTGCTGTTCCAGCCGGTTTACATCGGCTACGAAAAATTGATGGAAGGCCGCAGCTACCTCGACGAACTGTCCGGCAAGCCGAAGGAAAAGGAATCCATCTGGGCGCTGCTGATGGGCATCCCGAAGGTGCTCGGCTCGAACTACGGGCAGGTCGTGGTGAACTTCGGCGAGCCGATCCGGCTGACCGACGTGATCGCCTCGCATGCGCCGGACTGGGACGGCGGCGCACTGGGTGAGGACGAGAAGCCGGCCTGGCTCGCTGAAACGGTGGACACGCTCGCGCTGCGCATCCAGCAGAACATCAACGGCGCCGCCGACGTCAACCCGATCAACCTGCTCGCACTCGCACTGCTGTCCACGCCCAAGCATGCGATGAGCGAAGCCGATCTGCTGACCCAGATCGCGTTGTCGAAGACACTGCTCGCCCAGCTCCCCTATTCCGACCGCGTCACCGTCACCCCGCACGCACCTGCGGAGATCATCGCCCACGGGGAAGAGATCAACGTGCTGACGCGCACGCCGCATCCGCTGGGCGATGTCCTGGATGTCGACGAAGAGAAGTCGGTGTTGCTGAGCTACTTCCGCAACAACGTGCTGCACCTGTTCACCGCGCCGGCATGGATCGCCTGCTGTTTCCAGAACACGCGACGCATCACCCTTTCCGAACTGCTGAGGCTCGGCCGCAGCGTCTACCCCTTCCTGCAGACCGAACTCTTCCTGCCATGGACGGAAGACGAATTCGTCGAGCGCCTGCGCGGCACGGTGGATGTCTTCATCGCCGAAGGCCTTGTCCGTATGAAGGGCGGGATTGAAGGCGACCTGCTGGTACGCAACGCGAGCCAGTCCGACGAGGTCTTCCGCCTGCGCGCGATCGGCCATTCGCTGCAGCAGGCATTCGAGCGTTATTACATCGCGATTTCGGTGCTGGTGAAGAACGGCCCCGGCACGCTGAGTGCAGGCGAGCTGGAAACGCTTTGTCACCTCGCCGCGCAACGGCTCTCGTTGCTGTACGCGCCCGCCGCTCCCGAGTTCTTCGACAAGAGTCTGTTCCGCGGCTTCATCCTCAAGCTGCGCGAACTGAGGCTGGTGTGGGCCGATGCCAATGGCAAGCTGACCTTCGATGATCGCCTCGACACCTGGGCGAAGGACGCGAAGTTCATCCTCGGCCGCGCATTGCGGCATTCGATCGAGAAAGTGAGCCCCGAGGCGGCGGCAAAACCGTAAGGGCGATTGATGATCGCCGTTCGCAGGCAGCGCCGCTGCGCGCCTGGGTGACCCGAACCATCGCGCCTTCGGCCGCGTGGCCTCACCGCGCGCCGGTACCGCTTTTCACGATTTCGACTTGCGGATCACCGGCCGCGTGTCACGCCGGCTCGTCGGGGATCAGTGAAGATTCCAGCTTCGTGATGCAGTCCTTGAGCTGCAGCCTGCGCTTTTTCAGACGCGTGATCGCCAGCTCATCGCGGATCGGCGCATGCTTCAGGCCATCGATCGCCAGATCGAGGTCGCGGTGCTGCTGACGCAGGTCCGCGAGTTGTCGGGCGATGTCAGCAGGAGTCCGGCCGTCGTTCATGCCAAGAGCTTAGCCCGCGGACATGACGCGGGCGAGCGGTGCCGGCATGGAGGCGGAAACCGCCATGCGATGCGACAGCGCTTCCGTAGAATGCGCGCATGAGCACCGCGCTGCCCGTACCTGTCCTGCCGCTTTCGGCCCCCGCATCCCGCTCACACGCGAGGCCGCCGGCGCACGAGGCCGGCCGGCTCGCCAGGCGCCTGCGCCACCAGGTCGGCCGCGCGATCGCCGACTTCGGCATGATCGAGGACGGCGACAGGGTCATGGTCTGCCTGTCCGGCGGCAAGGATAGCTACACGATGCTCGACATCCTTCTGCAGCTGCAGTCGAGAGCGCCGGTGAAATTCGAGCTGGTGGCGGTCAACCTCGACCAGAAGCAGCCGGACTTTCCGGCGCACGTGCTGCCGCAATACCTTGAATCGATCGGCGTGCAGTACACGATCCTCGAGCAGGACACGTATTCGGTGGTCACGCGTGTCGTGCCCGAAGGCAAGACGATGTGTTCGCTGTGCTCGCGCCTGCGGCGCGGCGCGCTGTACACGCATGCCGAGCAGCAGGGCTTCACCAAGATCGCGCTTGGCCATCATCGCGACGACCTCGTCGCGACGTTCTTCCTCAACCTGTTCTTCCACGCCAAGCTTTCGGGCATGCCGCCCAAGCTGCTCAGCGACGACGGCAAGCACGTCGTGATACGACCGCTTGCCTACGTGCGCGAGGAGGACATCGCCGCGTATGCGCAAGCCCGACAGTTCCCGATCATTCCCTGCAACCTGTGCGGATCGCAGGAAAACCTGCAGCGCAAGCAGGTCATGAAGATGATGGACGCATGGGAACGCGAATCGCCCGGCCGCATCGAGACCATTTCACGCGCGCTCGGTGATATCCGCCCCTCGCAATTGAGCGATCCGGCTCTGTTCGATTTCCTGTCGCTCGGTGCACGTGGTGACGCACCGTTGTCGGATACGGGCGCCTGGCTAGCGGGTGATCCGGGCGACAGCAACGGTTGAGTTCACTGCCTGCCGCGTCGCTCCAGGGCCGCTCGGCGCCATCAGGCGCCTTCGTCCGCCTCCCAAACCACCATCGGACATGAGCGACGCGTCCGCATGACGATGTGCCGCCCACGCCTTTACAAATCACGGATGCCCCATGTTTTTTCGCAATCTGACCCTGTTCCGCTTCCCCACATCCCTCAAGCTCGACGCCTTCGACGCTGGCCTGGCCGAATGCGCGCTGCGCCCGGTCGGCCCGATGGAGTTGTCAACGCGCGGCTTCATCTCGCCTTTCGGGCGCGATACCGAAGGGCTGTCGCATGTGCTCGACAACGCGTACTGGCTGGCCAGTGGCAGTGAGGAGCGGCTGCTGCCCGGCGCGGTGGTCAACGATCTGTTGCAGAAGAAGCTCGACGACATCGAGCACAAAGAAGGCCGTCGCCCGGGCGGCCGCACGCGCAAGCGCCTGAAGGACGAACTGGTTACCGAGCTGCTGCCGCGGGCGTTCGTACGCCCCACGCGAACCGACGCGATCCTCGACATGCAGCAGGGCGTCGTGGCCATCGACACGTCGAGCAAAAAATCCGGCGAGAGCGTGGTCAGCGAGATCCGCCGCGCGCTCGGCAGCTTTCCCGCCCTGCCGCTCAATGCGGAAGTCGCGCCGCGTTCGGTGATGACGGCCTGGCTGGCGGGCGAGACACTGCCCGATGGGCTGACGCTTGGCGATGAATGCGAACTGCGTGATGCGCTCGACCAGGGTGCGGTGGTGAAATGCCAGCGCATGGAGCTTGAAAAGAATCCCGAGATCGACAAGCACCTGCAGTCCGGCAAGCAGGTCACGCGCCTGGCGCTCACGCTCGACGACCACGTGAGCTTCGTGCTCGGCGAGGACCTCGTCATCCGCAAGTTCAAGCTGCTCGATGGCGCGGTGGACACGCTGGAGAATACCGAGCGCGAGGATCTGCGCGCGGAACTCGAAGCCCGTTTCGCGCTGATGAGCCACGAGCTGCGACGGCTGTTCGCTGTGATCGAGCCGGCGCTGAAGCTTTCGAAGGTCGAGGCCTAGCGGCCCGCGATGTTCCATTTCCGTGCCCGTACACCACGCGTCGCCGCGCCGGAGGTGCCGCGACAGGCGGTGCTGCAGGCGACGCTGCCGGACGGTCGCGTGGTCGATGTGCTGCGCGTGCACCATGCACGCTCGCGCGGCATGCGCCTGAGCGTTACCGAGCGCGGCATCCGCCTCACGGCGCCGCCGCGCACCAGCGACCGTCGCGCGCTCGCTTTCGTGCAGGAACATGCGGCGTGGCTCGCCGGCCAACTGGCGCATACCTTCGACGGGATCGATGCACTGCGCATCGGCGAGACGGCATCGCTGCCATTGCGGGGCGTCGATGTGCCGCTGGACTGGGCCGATGGGCGCTGCCTTCGCGTGCACGGCGACGATGCCGGCGTCACCATCACGCTGCCGGCGCGGGCACGCGAGTCATCGGTGCGCAAGAGCCTCGCGGATTTCTACCTGGCCCAGGCGCGCGCCGACGTGGGGCGCTGGCTGCCCGCCTACCTGCCCGGCCTGCCGCGCGCGCCGCGCGACATCGTGATCCGGCCGCTGACCTCGCTGTGGGGTTCGCTGGCGCCTGACGACCGCATGCGGCTGGATCTCGCGCTGGTGCTCGCGCCCTCCGCAGCATTCGAATACGTACTGGTTCACGAACTCTGCCACCTGATCCAGCCCAATCACTCCAGCGCGTTCTGGGACGAGGTCGAGCATCGGTTTCCGGGCTGGGAAACGCAGCGCCACCTGCTGCGCTCGCATGGGCGGCCGATCAAGGCGCGCCTTCGCGCACTGTGCGATGTGCGCAAGGCGGCGTCGGCCTGATCACGGTGCCACGGCATCATCCACGACGAGGAAATCCGCCAGTACCGCGGCGACCGCGGCCGGCTGCTCCATGTGCAGGTGATGCCCGCCTTCGATGCCGGTGACGCGCACGTCGCGCAGGCAGGCAACGCGCGCGTCGCGGACCTCCGCCGGGAAGAACCGGAACGCGGGCTCGGCATGCACGACATACACCGCGCACTCGATCGCGGCGATGACGTCGTGCATCTGTGCTTCGGTCATGCGCATGGCGGTGACGCGGGTGAGCCGCGGGTCGCTGCGCCAGGCGAGGCCGTCGCCGTCGGGCGCGGGTGCGAGGCCGCGCTCGACGATCAGGCGCGCCGATGCCTCGTCGAGCCCTCCAGCCTGCAGCCGTGCGCGCACGGCGGTGGCGATATCCGGGAAACGCCGCCTGCGCGAGCCTGCGGCTTCCCCTTGGGAAGCGAAAGCTTCGCGCAGGCGGCGCGCGGTGCCACCGGCCTCCTCGACCAGACCACCCAGGCCTTCGATCAGCGCGAGCCGCACGATCCGTTCCGGCGCTGCGGCCGCGATCAGCGTCGCGACGGCCGCGCCCATCGAATGCCCGAGCAATGTGAAGCGCGCCCAGCCGAGCGCATCGGCCGCGGCGAGCGCGGCACGCGCGGCGGCGATAAGCGTGTAATCCGCAGCGGGCGGCAGATGCGCGCTCGCGCCGTGTCCCGGCAGGTCGGGCGCCACCAGCTCCACACCGGACAGATACGGCGCGATCGGAACGAAGCTGGCCGCATTGTCGAGCCAGC
>SCUY01000084.1 GCA_004322525.1 Lysobacter sp.
GCCAAAAGCGCGAGTGGGTGGCGCGCGTGATTCCTTCGGTGGCCTACACCGATCCGGAGATCGCCTGGGTAGGGGTCACCGAGGCCGAGGCGAAGTCAAAGGGCCTCAAAGTGGGTGTCGGCAAGTTCCCATGGGCCGCATCGGGCCGCGCGATCGGCATTGGCCGCACCGAAGGCTTCACCAAACTGGTGTTCGACGAGGCCACGCATCGCGTGATCGGCGGCGGCATTGTCGGCGTGCATGCGGGTGATCTCATCGCCGAGGTCGCGCTCGCGATCGAGATGGGCTGCGAAGTCGCCGACATCGGCATGACCATCCATCCGCATCCGACGCTGAGTGAATCGGTCGGCATGGCGGCGGAAGTGTTCGAAGGGACCATCACCGATCTCTACCTGCCAAGGCGTGCGTAGCCCGTGGCTTGCCGCGTCCGCCAGGACGGATCGCCGGCATCACGGCGGGGGCGGTTACTCCTCCCTCCGCGCGGCGGGGCGCGACCATGGCGTTGCCGCTGCTGGGGAGGTGATGGCTTGCCGCCACACGGAATCAAAGGCTATACTTCCGGGGCTTAGCAGGGCCGTCTTTTTCGACGTCCCGGTCGCGTCCTCCCCCGATTTCCGCAGCTGACGAGTCCGCGCGTGCACGATCCCATCGCCGCAGGTCGCAGCGCAGCTTCGCGCGCGGTGGCCGTGGAAGTCGCGGTCACTGCTCTGCTCGCGGTCGGGGTGTTGTTGGTGATGGGCCCGCGTCCCGCGCTGGCCGCGGCGATCGGTGGCGCTGTGATGACGGCAGGGAACGCCTTCGCGGCTTCGGTCGCGCTGGGGGGCGGGATCCAGCGGGCGGGTACAGCCTACGCACGGCTGCTGCTCGGCATGCTGGGAAAGTGGGTGGTGGTGGTGGCGGGCTTCGGTTTCGCACTTGCGATCCTGCACCTGCCGGCGCTGCCGGCGCTGTCCGGCCTGGGGGCGAGCATGCTCGCCTACCTGCTGACGTCGAGTCGCGATGCTGCAAGAACCAGACAGGGTTGAACGTGGGCGCTGAGGGTAGGGACATGGCAGAAGAAGCAGCATCCGGCGGCTCGACCGCCTACATCAATCACCATCTGCACCATCTGCAGGTGTCGGTAGGTGATGGCGCGTTCATGAAGCTCAACGTCGACACGCTGTTCTTCACCCTGCTGCTTTCCTCGTTGTTTCTTTTCTTCTTCGTCCGCAGCGCGCGCCGTGCTACGGCCGGCGTCCCCGGCAAGTTCCAGGCGGTGGTCGAGATCATCGTCGGCTTCGTCGACGGCCTGGTCCGCGAGACCTTCCACGGCCGCAGCAAACTCATCGCGCCTCTCGCGATCACCATCTTCTGCCTCGTGTTCCTGATGAACTTCATGGACATGGTCCCGGTCGATTTTCTGCCTTGGGCCTGGGCCCGGGCGCATGAGGCGATGGGAGAAGATCCGGCGCATGCCTACCTTCGTGTTGTGCCGACTGCAGACCTCAACACAACGCTGGGGCTTTCGCTGGCCGTGTTCCTTCTGATCCAGGTGTTCGGCATCTCGCACAAGGGCGTCGGCAAGTTCACCAGGGAAATCTTCACTGCGCCGTTCCATGCGGAAAGCACGGTGGGCAAGATCGCACTGGCGCCGGCAAACCTGCTACTTCGGATCATCGAGGAAGCGGTGCGACCGGTAAGCCTGAGCCTTCGACTGTTCGGCAACATGTACGCCGGAGAGTTGATTTTCATCCTTATTGCGGTGATGACACTCGGAGCCTCGATGTCGAGCGGCATGACCTGGGCGCTCGCTCCGATGCAGTTCATCGCAGGGTTCGCGTGGACAGCGTTCCACGTGCTGATCATCGTGCTGCAGGCTTTCATCTTCATGATGTTGACCATCGTCTACCTGAGCATGTCGGCCGAGAGTCACTGACCGGCAGGCGACGTTCCTGTTCCGCTTTATCC
>SCUY01000085.1 GCA_004322525.1 Lysobacter sp.
GGCGGCGCAGCGGCTGGCCAGCGCGGCCGGCGGCGACACGCAGAAGGTGCAGGTGGTGCGCACGGAAACACGCGACCCCTACCGGCTGCTGGCCAGCACGCCCAAGCTGATCAGCTCGGTACTCGCGGTGATCCTGCTCACGTTCTTCTTCATGGTCTATGGCGAGAACCTGCAGAAGCACGCGCTCGCGCTGTTGCCGACGCGACAGCAGCAGAAGATCACCGTCGACATCCTGACCTCGATCGAACGCGAGATCTCGCGTTACGTACTCACGATCAGCCTGATCAACGCGGTGGTCGGCGTCGTGATCGCGGGGTTGCTCAATTGGGCCGGGCTGCCGGTGCAGGAGGCACTGCTGTGGGGCACCGCCGCGGCGATCCTCAACTTCGCGCCCTATGTCGGCCCGCTGATCGGCATCCTGATCATGCTGCTGGTGGGCTTCCTGCGCTTCGACGACTGGGCCGCGCTGCTGCCCGCCGCGCTGTATCTGGGCGTGCATACGCTCGAGGGGCAGATCATCACGCCGATCGTGCTGGGGCGGAGCATGCGGCTCTCGCCGCTGATCCTGATCCTGGCGCTGATGGTCTTCGGCTGGATCTGGGGCATTGTCGGCCTGCTGCTCGCGGTGCCGCTGCTGGTCTGCGTGAAGCTGGTGCTGTCGCGGCTCGACGGCATGGAGGGCTGGGCGCGGCTTCTGGAATGAGGCGGTGCACGTCGCTGTCCGCCACGATGCGTACGTCACTGCGCGGGCGCATGTGCCCCACGTCGCCGGTATAGTCGCCCGCCGCCTGCCTGGCCTCTGCCGGAGACTGCTGTGAGCCTGCTGGATTGCATCGAGAAAGAGACCGGTCCGTCGCCGGAGTGGAGCGTGATCTGGCTGCACGGGCTGGGCGCGGATGGCAATGATTTCGCCCCGCTCGTGCCGGAGCTTGTCCGCCCCGGCTGGCCGGCGATCCGCTTCGTGTTTCCGCATGCACCGGTGCAAGCGGTCACGATCAATGGCGGCATGCGCATGCGCTCGTGGTACGACATCGTCAGCTTCGACCTGGCCGGGCGCGCGGATGCCAAGGGGGTCGATGAATCGGTCGGCCGGGTCGAGGCGCTGATTGCGCGTGAAGTCGAACGCGGCACGCCCGCAGCGCGCATCGTGCTCGCCGGTTTCTCGCAGGGTGGCGCGGTGACGCTCGCCGCCGGGCTGCGCCGCAATGAACCGCTGGCGGGGCTGGTCGCGTTGTCGACCTATCTCCCGCTGGGCACCGAGGCGCTCGCACGCCTGTGCGATACGCCGGATACAGCGCGTGCGCAGCCTGTCTTCATCGCCCATGGCCAGCATGACCCGGTGGTGCCGTTTGCGGCCGGGCAGGAGGCCGCGCGCCGGCTGCGCGAACTGGGGATGCAGGTCGAATCCCATCACTATCCGATGGCGCACCAGGTCTGCCTGGAGGAAATCGACCACCTTCGCGCCTGGTTTGCGCAGCGTCTCGGTTCGGCGATCCATTCAGGCTGACGCTCCGTTCCACGCCACCACTTCGGCGCTACTATCGGCGCGGGGGGTATCAGCGGAGGGGACGTGGATACGCTGAAAGTCGTGATTGCCGATGACGAGCCGCTGGCTCGGGACCGGTTGCGTGCGCTGCTCGACGAGCAGCCCGGCGTGAACGTCGTTGCCGTGGTCGGCGATGGCGAGCATGCCCTGCATGCCTGCGCGGAACATCATCCGGACGTCGTGCTGCTGGACATCGCGATGCCCGGCATGGATGGGCTGGAAACCGCTCGGCACCTCGCCGCGACCGAGCCCCGCCCGGCCGTCGTCTTCTGCACCGCCTACGATGCGCATGCGGTGTCGGCCTTCGAGGCCGAAGCCATCGACTATCTGGTCAAGCCGGTCCGGGCCGAGCGCCTCGCCGCCGCGCTCGAGCGCGTGCGCCGGCTCACCGCCACCCGCGGCAACGGCACCTCGGCCCCGCGCCGCACGCACCTGTGCGCGCGCCTGCGCGGCAGCCTGCGGCTGATCCCCATCGACGACATCCACTACCTGCAGGCCGAGGAGAAGTACGTCGTCGTCCACCATGCGCGTGGAGAGGATCTCATCGAGGAATCGCTGAAGTCGCTCGAGGAAGAGTTCGGCGACCGTTTCGTGCGCATCCATCGCAACTGCCTGGTCGCCCGTCACGAACTGGTCGAGCTCAGGAGAGGCCCCGATGGCCACGTACAGGCGGTGCTGCGCCACGGCCGCCAGCCGCTGGAAGTGAGCCGCCGCTGCGTCTCGACGCTGAAAGAACGCATCGCGCACCTGTAGGCCGAGGGACGTGGGCGCATTCGCGCGGTTGGGTCATGCCGCCGTATCCGCGACAATGGGGCGGTGACCCATCCCGACTCCCGAATCGCGAACCGTGGCGTCCTGCGCATCGCCACCCGCAAGAGCCCGCTCGCCCTCTGGCAGAGCGGGCACGTCGCCGACGCGCTGCGCGCCGCGCATCCGGGCCTTGCGGTCGAGCTGTTGCCCCTAAGCACCCGTGGCGACGAAGTGCTCGATCGCTCCCTCGCGGTGATTGGTGGCAAGGGCCTGTTCCTCAAGGAGCTCGAGATCGCGATGCAGCGCGGCGAGGCCGATTGCGCGGTGCACTCGCTGAAAGATGTGCCGATGCTCCTCGAGCCCGGCTTCGCCCTGCCCGCGATCCTGGCGCGCGCCGACCATGCCGATGCCTTCGTCAGCAATCGTTTCGATGGCATCGATACCTTGCCCGCCGGCGCCGTGGTCGGTACCTCGTCGTTGCGTCGACAAGCGCAGTTGCGCGCGCTGCGGCCCGACCTCGTGCTGCGTGACCTGCGCGGCAACGTCAACACGCGGCTGGCCAAGCTGGACGCCGGTGACTATGACGCGATCGTGCTGGCCTGCGCCGGCCTGCAGCGGCTGGGTTTCGACGCACGTATCCGCGCGCGCCTGGACGTACCCGCCTGGCTGCCCGCGCCCGCACAGGGCGCGATCGCCGTGGAGTGCCGCGACGATGATGCGCGGACATATGCCCTGTTCGTCGGGCTCGACCATGCCCCCACGCGCGCCTGCACCGAAGCCGAGCGCGCAATGAACCGCGCGCTGCATGGCAGCTGCCATGTGCCGGTCGCGGCATTCGCCCGGCTCGACGGAGGCCGGCTTCACCTGCAGGGCGCGGTCGGCTCGGCGCGCGACGGTTCGAAGGTGCGAGCCGAGGCGGAGGGTGAGGCCTCCGATCCGCAAGGCCTGGGCACCGTCGTGGCCGAGCGCCTGCTGGCATTGGGCGCCGCTGCACTCATCGCCGGCTCGGCGGAGCCAGGCGACGATCCGTTCGTCCCATGACGCCGGCCGGTGCGACGTCGCCACGCGCGACCACCGCACGCCCGGCGACCGAAGCCGATCGCGCGTTCTGCTGGAGGCTTTTCCAGCAGACGATGCGGCCGTTTGTCCAAGCCACGTGGGGATGGGACGAGGCGGAACAGCATGCACGGTTCGACGCGGCATTCGATCCGTCGGCACGGCGCATCATCGAATGGCGCGGCGCGCCGATCGGGCTGCTGCACGTTGATCTCACGGGTACGCCCGTGCGGCTGCTGAACCTCCAGATCGCGCCGGTGTTCCAGCATCAGGGGCATGGCAGCGCGATCATCACGGCCCTGGCGCGGGAAGCCGGTCACCGGCCTTTGTGGTTGCAGGTGCTCAAGGTCAACCCGGCCCGATCGTTCTATGAGAGGGCCGGGTTCCGGATGTACGGGGAAACCGACACGCACTGGCAGATGTTGCGTGATCCGGGATGACGGCGCCGGCACCGCGGGACGATGCGCAACGCCGCCTGACGTGCCGCTCAGTAGTACAAAGAAACCAGGTGTTTCGCCTCGGCGAAGAACAGCCAGCGTTCGAGGAACGTCCCCGCCAGTGCAGCCAGCGCCGCGGCTGCGTACAGCACACCATCCGTTGCGGACAGTAGCCAGGCCGCGGCGACGCACAGCGCAGGCATCAGCGTGAACAGCAGCATTGCGAGCTGGCGCAGCCGGTGCGCGTGGCGCCGCGCGAGCACGAAGACCATTTCACGCGTGACGAAATTGCCGTCGGTATGCGGCCGCTCGAACACGCTGGCTTCCCGCGCCGGCAAGCCGATCGCATCGCCCCGGCGCATGGAAAGGCCCGCATCGACGGCGCGTCGCCAGTAGCGCCTCTTCACCCGTGCGAGCGCCACCACCGCGGCGATGACCGCCACCGCGAGCGGGCCGCGCGCCACAGCGTGCGCACCCCCGAGCGCGACGAAAGCCAGCCCGCCAGTCACCAGGGAAAACGCCACGTACACAGGCAGCACCAGCGGATCCCGCCATGCCGGGACCGGTTTGAGCGAGGCATAGATCATCGCCGTGCAGGCAACGGTCGCCAATGCGCCGACCATCAGCAGGATTGCCGAGATCACGCCAGGAAAACCCGGAGCCACCGGATCGCCCAGGCGCTGCGATGACAGCATGCCCGGGAGCAGTGCCGTGCCTAGTGCGAATGCGGGAACGTAGGTGAGCATCGCGGCGACGCCTTCGCGGGAAAGCCATGACGTGCGCCATTGCGAGAACGCCCGCCAGGCGCGCCCGGGCTTGCCGAGGTGGCCGAGCGAACTGAGCAGCCCGACAGTCGCCGACAGCACCCCGAGCATCAGCGCGGCGAGCAGCGCGCGTGGCGATGCGCCGGCAAGCGCCCCCACGCCCGCCCAGAACAGCAGCCCGTAGCCCATCCCCGACAGGACGGTGAAAAAGATGACCGAGAGAGCGGGATGCATGCCTGGCAGTGAACCTTCGTGTCGTGAAGCACTAAATGCTTACCGCTTACCGCTTACCGCTTACCGCTTACCGCTTACCGCTTACCGCAGATGAGATCGAATCTGCGGCTGCCGCGCGCATTCGATTCCGGCCCCGCCGGGGATGTGCATCACGACGGCGCAGTGAAACGGCGACTCACCGACTCAAAACCCGGTCCAGCCAACGCAGCAGCGGCGGAAGCGCCGCCGTATCGAGCGTTTCGGTAACGGGCGGCGTGGCCTCCGCACCGCGCCGCGGCCGGGGTGGCAGGTACTTGTTGGTCGGCCGATAGCCGAGCTCGGGCATCAGGTCGACCCCGCCGCGCGCGGCGACGAGTTTCGACACCGTCGACCCGGGGTCGTTGAGATCCCCGAAGTGGCGCGCTCGCGTCGGGCAGGCCTGCACACAGGCGGGTTGGCGTTCGGACTCGTCCAGGTTCTCGTTGTAGATGCGGTCGATGCACAGCGTGCATTTCTTCATCAGATCGGAAGAGC
>SCUY01000086.1 GCA_004322525.1 Lysobacter sp.
TGGCTTCAGGGCCCGGCCGATGGCAACCCGCTGCCTCCGCTCGACGGCCGGCTCTCAACACCACGGATCGATATTCCCGGCGCAACGCTCGAAGGCGTCGAGATCACGGCCAGCGATGGCGATGGCCGCTGATACCGGAATGCCGCGGATGGAGCCATTCGCATCCCGGCTGCTCCGATGGTTCGACGTGAGCGGGCGTCATGATCTGCCCTGGCAGCATCCGCGCACGCCCTATCGTGTCTGGCTGTCCGAAGTGATGCTGCAGCAGACGCAGGTGCGCACCGTCATCCCCTATTTCGAACGCTTCGTGGCTGCATTGCCCGGCTTGCGCGAACTTGCCGATGCACCGCTCGACCAGGTGCTCGCATTGTGGTCGGGGCTTGGCTACTACAGCCGTGCGCGTAACCTGCATGCCGCAGCACGGCTGTGCGTGGAGCACTTCGATGGCGAGCTTCCGCGCGATGTTGAAATACTCGTTTCACTGCCTGGAATCGGTCCGAGCACCGCGGCGGCGATCGCGGCGCAGGCATGGAATGGCCGCCATGCGATCCTCGACGGCAACGTCAAACGCGTGCTCGCGCGCTACCACGGCGTAGAAGGCTGGCCCGGCCTTCCGGCGGTGGAGCGCATGCTGTGGGAACACGCACGAAGACATGTCGACGATCCCGTCTTGCCGACCCACCGCATCGCGGACTACACCCAGGCACAGATGGATCTGGGCGCGGTGGTCTGCACCCGCAGCAGGCCGAGCTGCGCGCTGTGTCCCTTGCAGCACGACTGCATCGCGCGCATCGATGGCCGCATCGACGAGTTGCCGACGCGCCGCCCTGGACGCACATTGCCGCAGCGCCAGGCGCATGTGCTGGTGCTGCGCGATCCGACCCGGCGCATTCTTCTGCAGCGCCGGCCACCGGTGGGCATCTGGGCCTCGCTGTGGTCGCTCCCGCAGTTCGATACCAGCCAAGCGCGCGACACATGGCTGGCCAGTCGCTTCATCGGCAGTGAACCAAAGGCGATGCCCGTCATCGAACACACGTTCTCGCACTACCACTTGCGCCTGCATCCGGACGAACGCGGAGTGACGATCACCGACGCGGTGCGGGATGACCCCGACAGTGCATGGGTCGATCGCCAGGGGATCGCCAGCCTCGGCATCCCGGCACCGATCCGACGCCTGCTCGATCAACTCCTGGGCCCCTGACATGCCACGCACGGTCTTCTGCCAACACCAGCAACGCGAAACGGAAGGGCTCGACTTCGTCCCATGGCCCGGTGAACTCGGCCGCCGGGTCTTTGCCGGCATCGGCAAGGAGGCCTGGGCGGCATGGCTCGCCCACCAGACCATGCTGATCAACGAGAACCGGCTGTCACCGATGAACCCCGACCACCGCCGCTTCCTTGAGGCGCAGATGGAGCGCTACCTCTTCAGCGGTGACGTGGAACCGCCAGCGGGCCATGTGCCCGACGCGTCGCACACCCCACCATAGAAAAACCCTGCAGGTTGCCCCGCAGGGTTTCGGAATACGTCATGGTGGCCGGGGACGGAATCGAACCGCCGACACGGGGATTTTCAATCCCCTGCTCTACCAACTGAGCTACCCGGCCATCGCCACGGCGGGCCGTGGGGAGGCGGCATGGTACGGACCCGGCAAAACCTTGGCAAGCCGCATACGGCATGAACGTATGGCGGAGGATGCATCCATCGTGATCGCCCGGAGTGATCATGTGCTCACCGTCCGTACCGGAACCGTGCCATGAAGTCTCCATACATCGGCCTGGCCGCGACCCTGCTTGCAGGCTGCGCCAGCACGCATGCAATGCCTGACCGCGTGCCTGTCGACAGTGCGCAACTCGCTCTCTACCGGCAGCACGCTGGCGCCGCGGTGCCGCGTTTCCGCTACGCGGGCCACCTGGTGAGCTGGACTCCGCTCGGGCCCCATACCCTGGCCGTCCGTACGGGTCGCCGGCAGGCCTATCTGCTCGAACTTTCCGGCCCCTGTCCGGATCTCGAATTCGCTCCAGCAGTGAGCGTGACCGACAGCCTGGGCAGTGTCAGCACGCATTTCGACCGGGTGATCCCCCTGGGAACCGGTGCCAACGTGCCCTGCCCCATCGCCGAGATCCGCCCGCTGGATCTCGCAGCCATCCACGCCGCGGAGCGCGCGCGTACAGCGGGCACGCCCTGAAAGGCGAAGTGGTTGGCCTTCAATCACGCACAAAAAAACGCCCC
>SCUY01000087.1 GCA_004322525.1 Lysobacter sp.
AGCTCCTTCACCTGATGGTTGGCGTCGCGACGGATATTCCGGATCGCTACCTTCGCGTCCTCGCCGCCGGAATGCACGACCTTGGCCAGATCGCGGCGACGCTCTTCGGTGAGGGGTGGAATGTTGAGGCGGATCACCATGCCAGCCGTGTTGGGCGTCAGGCCGAGGTCCGAGCTCAGGATCGCCTTCTCGACGGCGCTGACCATTGGCTTTTCCCACGGAGAGATCGTCAGCGAACGCGCATCGCTCACCGCGACGCTGGCGACCTGCGAAAGAGGCACGTCGGAACCGTAGTAGTTGACCTTGATATGGTCGACGAGGCTGGTGGTCGCGCGGCCGGTACGGACCTTGACCAGGTCGTGGCGGAAGGCCTCGACGCTCTTGGCCATGCGGGTCCGCGCATCGTTCTTGATCTCGTTGAGCATTGCCGGTACGCCTGGGGTGCGTGGGGCCGCGGATTATAGCGGCGGCACGTCCGGGGCGGGCCGCTGCACCAGCGTGCCGATGGATTCGCCACGCAGGATGCGCAACAGTTGCCCGGGCTGGCTCATGTCGAAGATGCGCAGCGGCAGTGCCGCATCGCGGCAGAGAGCGAAGGCGGCGGTGTCCATCACCTGCAGGTCGCGGTTGAGCACTTCGTCGTAGGACAACGTATCGAAACGCACCGCGTCGGCATGCTTCTTGGGGTCCTTGTCGTAGACGCCGTCGACCTTGGTCGCCTTGAGCAGGAGATCCGCGCCGATCTCGATCGCGCGCAATGCCGCGCCCGAGTCGGTGGTAAAGAACGGATTGCCCGTCCCGGCCGCACAGATCACCAGCCGGCCCTTCTCCAGGTGGCGCACGGCGCGACGACGGATGTAGTCCTCGCAGACGTCGTTGATCTTGATCGCACTCATCACCCGGCACCGCGCACCGAGCTTTTCCAGCGCATCCTGCATTGCGAGCGCGTTGATGACGGTCGCCAGCATGCCCATCTGGTCGCCGGTCACCCGATCCATCCCGGCCGCCGCGAGGCCCGCGCCCCGGAAGATGTTCCCGCCGCCTATTACCAGCGCGACCTGCGCGCCTGCCTGCTGTGCCTCGATCACCTCCAGCGCCAGCCGGTTGATGACCTTCGGATCGATGCCGTAGTCCTCATTGCCCATCAATGCCTCGCCGGACAGCTTGAGCATGATGCGGCGGTAGGCGAGGTCTGACATGCGGGCGGCCTGACTGGGGGAACAGGGATTGTAACGGGGCGGCCTCGCGCGCTCCCGGCGATCCAGGGCTCTATGTCAACAAGGCACACGAATCGGGATGGCCCAGCTGGGATGTGCCCGTTGTGAAGTGTCGGAGCAATTCTGGCCTGGGCCACCGCACTGTCAGCAGGTATTGCCGGGGTGGAAAGTGCTGGTCATCTGGAAACTTTACGGGTGCCGCATTAAGCCGAACGCGCTGCAGGCAATGGAAGCCAGTGCCATGTCGGCCGACTTCACGGGCACGTGTGACGCGCCGCAACATTTGACCTGTTTCCAACGCCCGCATTGTTGTGAAAATTGTGAGTCCAATCACGCATTGGAGTGAAAAAAACGTTAGCCATTGACCTCAGATCGCATGGAATAGGACTGTGGCCCGGTGTCCAAGCTGAACGGACATTCATCTTCCATAGGACTTACCAAGGGGTCGCCTGTGTCGAGAAATACCGCGGTAAAACAAGTTTTCCGTCGGAGCGCGCTGACATTCGCGCTCGGGATGTGCATCTCCTCGGTCGCGATGGCCCAGTCCAACGCCGCAGGCTCCATTTTCGGATCGGCTGCCCAGCCCGGCTCGACCGTCGTGATCGAAAATGTCGACACGGGCCTGACCCGGACCTTGCAGGTAGATGGCAGTGGGCGGTTCTCGGCCACCTCGCTACCTACAGGCCAATATCGGGTCACATTGCAGAGGAACGGCCAGGCTGTTGCCACGCGGGAAAATGTGGAAGTCCAGATCGGCTCGGGCAGCGAGGTCAACTTCGCGGCGAATGCTGACACGCTTGATACGGTCGTCGTGTCAGGCACGCGGGCCAGTACGATCG
>SCUY01000088.1 GCA_004322525.1 Lysobacter sp.
TTGCCGGCGATGGTCGGCAAGGAGACGTTCGCGATGGTGATGTCGAGCACCTGCATGAACGAAGCAAGCGCGAGGCCGATCGTCGTCAGGGCGAGGTTGGGCGGCCGGAAGCCGGCCTGCGGAGTGGGGGAGGCCATGTCGGGCGCGGCCGCGATCAGCCGTGGCGCCCGCCGGAAAGGTTCTCGCGGATCACGCGATCGATCCGTTCCTGCGCGTCGTGTATCTGCTGCGTGTAGACGTCGGTGGTCAGTGCCGGCTTCCGCGCCGCCGTGGTGGCCAGCACCGCGCCGCGCTGGTCGTGGATGTCCACGTCCACGCTCATGCTCAGGCCGAGGCGCAGCGGATATTTCGCCACCTGCGCACGGTCGATCTCTATCCGCACCGGCACGCGCTGGACGATCTTGATCCAGTTGCCGCTGGCGTTCTGCGCGGGCAGCAGTGAGAACGCGCTGCCGGTGCCGAGGCCAAGGCTCGCGACGCGGCCGTCGAAGCGGATGTCATCGCCGTAGAGGTCCGAGTGCAGTTCGACGCGCTGGCCGATGCGCATCTTCGCCAGCTGCGTCTCCTTGAAATTCGCCTCCACCCATACCTGCTCCAGCGGGATGACGCTCATCAGCGGCAACCCCGGCTGCACGCGCTGGCCGAGCTGCACGCTGCGCTTGGCGATGTAGCCGGCCACCGGCGCGAGGATCGCCACGCGCTGCATCGCCAGGTAGGCCGAACGCAGTTGCGAGGCGGCGGCCTGCACCTGTGGCTGGTCGCGGACGGACGTGGCATCCACCAGTGCGCGGTTGCGCGACAGCGTGCCCTGCGATGTCGTCAGCGCGGCTTCCGCCGCGGCCAGTTCGTCACGCGCATGCGCCAGTTCCTCGCCCGAGACAGCACCCGAAGCGGCGAGGCCCACGCGGCGCGCGACATCCGCCCGAGCCCGCGTGATGGCCACCTGCCGTGCACGCAGTTCCGCTTCGCCGGCGTTGACCGTGCTGTACAGGCCGCGCACCTGCCTCACGGTACTGGCGAGGTTGGCGACGGCCTGCTCGTAGGCCACCTGCGCATCGGTCGGGTCGAGCTGCACCAGCACCTGGCCCGCCTCCACGCGCATGCCGTCTTCCGCCGTGATGCTCACCACCGTGCCTTGCGTCTGCGGCGTGATGCTGACCACGTTGCCCTGCACGTAGGCGTCGTCGGTGTCCTCGCGCCAGCGCCCGACGGTGAGGTAGTGAATGAGCCATGCAACGCCCGCGAGTACGACGACGGTGCCGAGGATCACCAGTGCGCGACGACGCTTGCTGTTCTTCGCGGGGGCGTGGGATGCGGTGGTGGCGTCAGTGGTCATCGGCGGGCGGCTTCGAAGGCGGAATCGGAGGAGGGCGGCGGCATGAGGGAGAGACCGCCGCCCAGCGCCTGGTCGAGGTCGACGACGGCGAGCAGGCGTTGCGCACGCAATGTGGCGAGCTGCTGGTCGAGTTGCAGCAGTGGGCGCTGCGCTGCGAGAACCTCCAGCTGGGTGGATAGCCCGGCGTGGTAGCGCGACGTGGCGAGCCCGAGCGCGGCGCGTGCCGCATCGCGCGCGCCCTCCACCGACGCGATCTGCACATCGAGCGAGCGGGCGGAATCCAGCGCATCGGCGACCTCACGCAAGCCGGTCAGCAGGCTGCCGTTG
>SCUY01000089.1 GCA_004322525.1 Lysobacter sp.
ACGGCTTTGCGGAATGCGCGAAGGCCAAGAGCAAAGCCGGCGCCAGCAAAACCGGCGTGCGAGGCGTCCAGGCTCGACCGGCTGCTGGGTCGATCACCTGCCTGTGCCTCCGGCTAGATACACGCTGCCGCCATCGTTTGCCACGGCGGCGGCCGCTTGTGGCTACCCCGGGCCGGGCGTAGTCTTCACCCGTCTTTCACCCCATTTCAGGTCCGGCGCGATGCATGTGAAAGTCTACGAGCGCACGGATGGCGCGGTCGTGGTGCTGCCGGCCGACCTTGAGCATGCCTTCCCTCGCGATTACCACGGGGCATTGGCGGAAGTCGGCGATGCTTCGCTCGATCTGGATTGCCTCAGCGGGGAGTTCGTCGCGGCGCTCGGAATGAAGGGCTACTGCGTGGCCACCGGCGATGATGTCGCGTCCATCCTGCACTGCGTCACCGCCTGGCATGGCCGGGTCCCCGCGTTCGCCAGCGGATCCTGATCCGCCGCGCGACATGACGGGCAGGCTCAGCGGCTCGCCAGCGGCAGCCCGCGAAACGCCTTCACCGTGCGCAGCACGAAACTCGAATTGACGTCGGCGACGCCCGCCTGGTTGAGCAGGCGGTCGAGCAGGAAGCGCGAGAAATGCTCGAGGTCGCGCACCGCGATCTGCAGCAGGTAATCCATGTCGCCGGTCAGTGCATGGCAGGCGACCACTTCGTCCCACTGCGCGACGAAGGCGCTGAACGCCGCGATCGACGCCGCGTCGTGGTGCGCCAGCTGCACCCGCACGAAGGCCTGCAGCCCGAGGCCGAGGCGTTCGGCATCCACCTGGGCGCTGTAGCCGGCGATCACGCCGTCGCGCTCGAGCCGCTGCACGCGTCGCAGGCAGGCCGAGGGCGAGAGATGCACGCAGTCGGCGAGCTCGGCATTGGTCTGGCGGCCGTCGCGCTGCAGGGCGGCCAGGAGCTGGAGATCCGTTCGGTCGAGACGGGCTGCCGACATATTCACTGCGTCCAAGGAAGCCTGTGCGCACTGATCGTGCGCCAAACAGGCGAACCACTGCAACAAAAGCAAGCTTTCTGCGCCCGCGCGCCATTACAGTGGGGGCTCGATGGAGGCCGTCATGAACAATCCGCCACAGCGCGTCGAACACCAGCTCACCGACAAGGGCTACGTGCCGGTCTACACCACCGGGGTGGTCGAGCAGCCGTGGTCGAGCTACAGCGAGGCCGACCATGCGGTCTGGGCACAGCTGTTCGCGCGCCAGCAGCAGCTGCTGGTCGGCCGCGCCAGCGATGAGTTCATCGTCGCGCAACGCGCCATGGCGATGAGCGCGCAGCGCATACCGAAATTCGACGAGCTCAATCCGATCCTGCGTGCGGCTACCGGCTGGGAACTGGTCGGTGTCGAGGGCCTGCTGCCCGAACTCACGTTCTTCGACCACCTCGCCCACCGCCGCTTCCCGGTGACGTGGTGGATCCGCACACCCGAACAGATGGACTACCTGTCCGAACCGGACCTGTTCCACGACCTGTTCGGACACGTACCGCTGCTGATGAACCCCGTGTTCGCCGACTACATGCAGGCCTATGGCCGCGGCGGCGTCAAGGCGCATGGCATCGGCCCCGAGGCGCTGGTCAACCTGACGCGCCTGTACTGGTACACCGCCGAGTTCGGCCTGATCCGCCAGGCCGACGGCCTGCGCATCTATGGCAGCGGCATCGTCTCGAGCAAGGGCGAATCGATCCACTGCCTCGAAAGCGCCGCACCCAACCGCATCGGCTTCGGTCTCGAGCGGATCATGCGCACGCGTTACCGCATCGATACCTACCAGAAGACGTACTTCGTCATCGACAGCTTCGAGCAGCTGTTCGACGCGACGCTGCCGGACTTCACGCCGATCTACAAAAAGCTCGCGCTTCAGGACTCGGTCGCCGCAGGCGCCGTGCTCGATACGGACGCCGTGTTCAACCGCGGCAGCGGCGAAGGCTGGCTCGCCGACGGGGATGTGTAGCCGCTTGTTTCAGCCCGACATGTCCTGTGTCTGCGGCGCCACCTGCGTCGCATCGCCGAAGGGCAAAGGCCGGGCGAACAGGTAGCCCTGCAGTTCACCGGCGCCGCTGGTGCGCAGCCAGTCGCGCTGGAACACCGACTCCACGCCTTCGGCCACCACGCCCAGGCGCAACGTGCGCGCGAGCGCGATCACCGCTTCGCAGATCGATCGGTCACTGACATCGGATTCGAGATCGTTGACGAACGAGCGGTCGATCTTCAGGCGATGGATCGGCAGGCGCTTGAGGTAGGACAGGCTTGAATAGCCGACACCGAAGTCGTCGATCGCGATGGTGACGCCCAGGTCGGCCAGCGCGGACATGACCTGCGCGGCGCGGTCGGG
This sequence comes from Lysobacter sp., assembly GCA_004322525.1. Lineage (GTDB taxonomy): Bacteria > Pseudomonadota > Gammaproteobacteria > Xanthomonadales > Xanthomonadaceae > Cognatilysobacter. The sequence continues at coordinate 2,381 of SCUY01000089.1, forward strand.
ATCGTCGAGGATCACGCTCTCGGTCAGCTCCAGTTCCAGCGCCCCGCGCGGCAGCCCGAACTCGTCGATCACGCGGCGGACATCGTCAAGCAGCCCGTGCGCGAACTGCATGGCCGAGACGTTCACCGACAGCCGCACATGGCCCAGACCCTGCGCGGCGAGTTGCGCATAGTGGCGCGCGGCCTCGTGCAGCACGCGCCGGCCCAGCTCGACGATCAGCCCGCTCTCCTCGCAGATGCTGATGAAGTCCGACGGCGGCAACAGCCCACGACGCGGATGCTCCCAGCGCACGAGCGCCTCCAGCGCGACCAGCCGCAGATCGGCCGAGAACACCGGCTGAAACAGCAGGCGGAACTCCTTGCGTTCGAGCGCTTCGCGAAGTTCCTGCAGCAGCTGCAGCTTGCCTGTGGTGCCGGACATCTTTCCGGGACGATAGGCCACGGTGCAGTTGCGGCCCTGTTTCTTGGCCTGGTACATCGCCATTTCCGCACTCATCAGCAGGCTCTCGGCGCTGCCGGCATCGTCGGGGTAATGGCTGTAGCCGACGCAGGCCGTGACGCTGCAGCTGCGCTCGCCCACACCGATGGGATCGGACAGCGCGGCATGCACGGAAGAAGCAAGCAACTCGGCCTGCATCTCGTCGCAGCCGTCGAGCATGATCGCGAACTCGTCGCCCACCGAACGCCCGAGCACTGCGCGCGGGCCGATGATCCTGCGAAGCCTGGTGGCGACCTCGCAGAGAACCTGGTCACCGGCAGCGTGGCCGAGCTCATCATTGATCAGCTTGAACTCGTCGAGATCAACAATCAGCGTCGCGATGCGATGCGCTTCGCCGGTGGCGCGCTGCACCGCCTGGCCGACGCGCTCAAGCATCAGATGCCGGTTCGGCAGGCCGGTGAGCGCATCATGCGTGGATCGCCAGGCGAGCTGCTGCGCATGGCGCTGGCGTTCGCTGGTATCGGTGACCAAGCCCATGATGTGCGTCACGCGGCCATGTGCATCGCGCAGTGGCGTGACCTGGTAGTCGTACCAGAAGGGCTGGCCGTCGGGGCGCATGCCCTGCAGCGAGGCCTGTGCATCCTGCAAGGCATGCAGTGCTTCGCGCACGACGTCGGCGCCCGGCTGCGCCGCATCCGCCGCCTGCAGGAAGTCGAAGGGGCGGCCTTCGATCTGCTCGAACCGCCAGCCGGTGATCTGTTCGAACGCGGGATTGACGTACACGATCGGGAAGGCGGGGTCGGCGGCATCGGCGATGAGGATTCCGCTGCCGGTCGCACTGACCGCACGCTCGAGCAGGCGCAACCGCGTTGAAAGGAGCCGCTGCGGACGCAGGTCGATCATGCCGCCCACCATCCGTAATGCCCGGCCCTGCGCATCGCGCTGGATATAGCCGCGATCGAGCACATCGGTATAGGTGCCATCGCCGCGCTGGAAGCAGTATTCCTCGATCCAGACCGTCGCATCGCCATCGATCGCCGCGGTCAGGCTGGCATCGATCCGGCCGCGGTCGTCCGGGTGCACCAGCGCGGCCCACTGCGCGAGATCGGTGGGCAGGCAGTCGGGAGTGAAGCCGAAGTTGACGCCAAAGCTCTCGTTGAACCAGAGCTCGCCGGTCGCCACGTTCCAGTCGTAGGCCGCGTCGCTAAGGGCCCGGGCGATCAGATGCACGCGTTCCTCGGCGCGCTCCTGGTCGGTCACGTCGCGCGCGATGACCAGCCGCGCGGGGCGTCCGTCGTAGTCGATGTCCTGGGCGTGGATCGCCAGGTGGACGTGCGAGCCATCACGCCGTCGCTGGGTCCAGACGCGGTCCTGCTGCCGCTCGGCATCGGGCAGGCGCACATGCGCCGCCAAGCGGTCGCGGCCCTCGGCCGGGCACAGGTCGAGGATCGACAGGCCCGGCAATTCCTCATCGGGATAGCCGTAGGTGCGGGCCATCACAGCGTTGGCGGCGAGAATGCGCAGCGTGACGCGGTCGAAGACCCACATCGGGACCGGGCTGGCTTCAAAGGCGTTGAACTCGGCGGGCATGTCCGTTTCCTGCCGCGGCGCTGCCGCGATTCCCCTGTTCACCTTGCCATGCACGGCATTGCAAAGGGAATCCCACCTTGGCCCAGCACTGTTCGCCAAGCTCAGGATGTTCTCGAAGCCGCGCACTGGTGGATGAGCAACTCCAACGAACTGCGGCCAGGCAGGATTGACACCTGCCGAACAGCGCATCCACCCACGCAGAAAGTTCTACTTGCAGTGTCTGCTTGACGGGAAGCTTACGCGCGAGTTTAGTATTGCCGACTCGGGAGCAAAGGGAATGGCCATGAAACGGATTTTTGGCGTCGTACTGCTCGTAGCAGCGGCTGCAGCAGGTTATGGTTTCTATGCGTCGCAAAAGACCGAACGGCCGGTGCCGGCGAACTCACCTAGCAACGCTAATCTAGCTGGGAGAAACGCTACGAAGCAAGCGCCCCACACGGTGAATCCCACGCAGTCCTATCCGGGTGCGCTTGGCGGTCCTATTAATTCTTCCGCGCGATTCGCGGCGCTCCGAGACCGAGCGAAGACTGATCCTGGCGTCGCCTATCCGCTCGCACTCTTGCTGCACCAATGCCGGCAGATGTCTGAAACGCTCGACGCTATAGCTGAGGCGAATGAAGTGCGCAGCGGCAAGCAAGACGTGGCGGCGATGATGGATCGAGCTGATGCGCTTCAGGCACAGTGCGCACATATTCCGGCCCAGGAGCTAGGGTCATACCGAAAGCTGATTCAGTCGGCGGCAGATGCCGGAATTGTCGACGCGCAAGTCGATTACGCAACGCTTGTCAGCGCAGAGTTCAATGGTATGCACGTCATCCGTGACAGCGAAGAGATCACGGAGTTCAAAAAGAAGAGCATCGGCTATCTCAATCGAGCCGTACGTGCTGGTAGCGCTAAAGCCATGCAGAACTTGGCATTTGCGTATGCCGACGGAGTGTTAGCCAAACGCGATCCGCTGCAAGCGTACGCGTACGCCTTCGCTTTCACACGGGCGCACAACGGCGTTCGCAACCAGCAATTTTTACAGGCATTTGGTCGGGGGATGTCCCCAACCCAGATTCATTTAGGGCAGGAAACAGGGGAGGCGATCTATCGCTATTCGCAAGGAAAGTGACTGGATATTTATTTAACAGGAGTTACATGGATGATCAGGTATCTGTTGGCCTTGGCCTTTGTTTTCGTAAGTGCACCGGCGTTTGCTCAATCGGTCGGAACATATCAATGCAATGACTGCCTCCTGTCGCAGCCGACGCCAGATCCGGACACACGGAATTTCATTACGATCGTCGTCAATGTTGATGTAAAAATCTGGTGGAACGCTTCGACGAGACGGGCAAGCGTGTGACCATCTGCAACCTCAGCGAGTGTGTTGTCTACAAGTACATGGAAAGCGGCACGTTTCTTGCCATCGCATCAGCGCCCATAACGCAGAGCGGTGGCGGTGGAGGTGGCGGTGGCAGCTACACAACGATTGTTGGCTACCGCCCGATTACGCGAATTGCCACAGTGTGTGCAGCTGGCCTTTGCACGTCCGAAGTCGTCGTTGTGGGGTATGAGCCTATTTACGACACAGTTGGAACCCGGATCCAGTAAGACCTTTGAGGGGCCGCAAGGCCCCTCAAAGTTTTTTGCTCATAACATTGCTCGACGCGAACCAGGGTTCATCAAGCAGGCCGAGGCCGCACGTATGCTCACTCGCGCGACGACTACATCCTCACGGGCGTTCGCGGAGCCTGTCGCTCCCCGCCCGCCGCTGCCTTCCGACGATGCTCGACGTCTCCGCCGACCAGCTCCAGCAGCAGCATGCCTACCTCGAGGACGGCATCGCGCATGCGATGCGCCGCGCGGGCATGGGCCCGGACCTGGTGCTGGAGCGGCGTCTGATGGGGCAGGCGCGCACGCTGCAGGCGATGCTCGCCGACCGCGACGCGGCGCAGGCGGTGGCCGATGTGGCGGACGCCGCGCGCCGGGTGATGGATGCCGCCCAGCCCGACGCTCCACTTCGCATGCTGGCCATCGCACGCGAGAACCTCGCGCGGCTGGTGCGTCGCCATGCGCTGGGCATGCCGCGGCGACGCCACGCCGCCTGACCGGTCCGCGACCTCGCCTGCCTGGCGATGGGCGACAATCCGCGTCCCGTCCGCCCTGCCTATCGCCCATGAGCCAGCCCGCCGACCCGAGCGTCGCTTCGTCCGTCTCGCTGACCCGCTATCTCATCGAGGAGGAACGCGCCGGGCGCATCGGCCCGAACCTGCGGCTGCTGATCGAAGTCGTCGCGCGCGCCTGCAAGTCGATCTCGATCGCGGTGGGCAAGGGCGCGCTCGGCGGCGTGCTGGGTGACGCGGGAACCGCCGGCGAGGCCAGCATCAACGTGCAGGGCGAGGCGCAGAAGAAGCTCGACGTGCTGAGCAACGAGATCCTGCTCGAAGCGAATGCCTGGGGCGGGCATCTCGCGGCGCTGGCATCGGAGGAGATGGACCACTGCGTCGTGATCCCCGACGAATACCCGCGCGGCAAATACCTGCTGCTGTTCGATCCACTCGACGGCTCGTCCAACATCGACGTCAACATTTCCGTGGGCACGATCTTCTCGGTGCTGCGTTGCCCGGAGAACGTGGAAAAAGTCGGCGACGAGCACTTCCTGCAGCCGGGCACCGCGCAGGTGGCCGCCGGCTACTGCACCTACGGGCCGAGCACGATGCTGGTGCTCACCATCGGCAATGGCACGCATGCCTTCACGCTGGATCGCGAGATCGGCAGCTTCGTGATGACCACGCGCGGCATGCGTATCCCGGAGGAAACGAAGGAATTCGCGGTCAACATGTCCAACCAGCGCTTCTGGGAGCCGCCGATGCAGGCCTATGTCGGCGACCTGCTGACCGGCCGCGAAGGCCCGCGCGGCAAGGACTTCAACATGCGCTGGGTCGCCTCGATGGTGGCCGACGTGCACCGCATCCTGACCCGCGGCGGCATCTTCAGCTATCCGCTCGATGCCAAATGCGCCGACAAGGGCGGCAAATTGCGCCTGATGTACGAGGCGAATCCGATGGCATTGCTGGTCGAGCAGGCCGGCGGCGCAGCCAGTACGGGGCGCCAGCGGATGCTCGACGTGACGCCCACCGGCCTGCACCAGCGCGTGCCGGTGTTCCTCGGCAGCCGGCGCGAGGTCGAGGCGGCAATGGCTTACCACCTCGAACACGATGCCCACCGGTCGGCCGCCGCGTAAATTTTTTGCGAATCCGGTCACAAAACGCTTGACCTGACACGTCGGAGGACTACCTTGATCGCCCGGTGCGGAAACGCACGGTCCGACAGGGAGTCGCGGCATGGCCGACGGCGGCGTGGGGCGGAATCTGGTCTATGTGGCGCAGGCGGGTCGCAGGGCCCTGTCTGCGCGTTTGCAGGCGCTGGGGTGGAAGGTACAGGCGGCCCCCGACGGAAAGGGCGTGCTGCGGATTGTCCAGCGCCAAGCCGGGCAACCGTTCGCGGCCCTGCTCGACCTGCGGGAAGGTTTCACCGAGCAGGACCTTGCGACCTTCGGCCCCGCTCTCGCAGCGGGCAACGTCGGCTGGTTGGCCGGCGTCAGCGCCGAGCAGCTCGACCAGCCTGCCGTGCGCCGGCTGATCCGTGACTACTGCTACGACTACATCACCCTGCCCTGCCCCGAGAACGTGCTCGATACGGTCATCGGCCATGCGCACGGCATGGCGCGGCTGGCCTGCGGCTGGGCGGAACGGCGTGCGGGAACCGCGCTGGACGGGATCATCGGCGCGAGCCCGGCGATGCAGACGCTCGGCCGCGTGCTGGGCAAGGCCGCGATGACCGAGGCGCCGGTGTTCATCGCCGGCGAGACCGGCACCGGCAAGGAATTGGCCGCGCAGGCCCTGCACCGGCAGTCGCGCCGCAAGGATCTGCCTTTCGTGGCCATCAACTGCGGCGCGATCCCGCACAGCCTTATCCAGTCCGAACTGTTCGGCTACGAGCGTGGGGCGTTCACCGGCGCACAGCAGCGCAAGCTGGGCCGGATCGAGATGGCGAACGGCGGCACCCTGTTCCTCGACGAGATCGGCGACCTGCCGATGGAGAGCCAGGCCGCGCTGCTGCGGTTCCTGCAGGAAGGCGCCTTCGAGCGCCTCGGCGGGCACGACACGATCCGCGTCGACGTGCGCGTTGTCTCGGCCACCCATCACGACCTCGAAGCCGCGATCGCGAAGGGCACCTTCCGTGCGGACCTCTACCACCGCCTGTGCGTGCTGCGCCTGCAACAGCCCCCATTGCGCGAACGCGGCGGCGACATCGACCTGCTCGCGGCCCATGCGCTCACCTGCTACTCGGCCGAAGGCCAGCGCGCCATCAAGGGTTTTGCGCCCTGCGCGCGGCAGGCGCTGCACGTCTACCCCTGGCCGGGCAACGTCCGCGAACTGATCAACCGGGTGCGCCAGGCCGTCGTCATGAGCGATGGCCGGCTGATCACCGCCGCCGACCTCGGCCTGCAGGCCCCCTCGTCGGTCGACCCTCCCACGCTGGACGAAGCCCGCGCGCAGGCGACACGGGGCACGATCGAGGCCGCCTTACGCCGGCATCGCGGGCGTCTGGTCGATGCCGCGCGCGACCTGGATATCTCGCGCGTCACGCTGTACCGGTTGATGCAACGGCATGGACTGCAGGCGGACGACAGCGATGGCGCCACGCAGGCCGCCTTACCCCTGCATCCGGGCGGCCGCCGCGCTTCCGACGAGGCCGCGGCCTTCGATGCACGTGCCGGGCGGATGGGGCCGCCGGCCAGCCGACGCCTCCTGTCCGTGGCCTGAGGCGGCGCTGGGGCGGCAAGTGCTCCTGGCATTGCCGCCCCAGCGCCGGATACCCGGCCCTAGAACGGCCGGGACGCACGCATCGCGAACACGAAGTTCGGTGCGTCCTGGGTCAGGCCGGCGGCGAACTGCCCGTTGAGTGTCCAGCCCGAGGGCAGGACATAGCTCGCGCCGATGTTGAGTGTGGTGCTGTTGCTGGAGCTGCCGGGCACGCGATAGGCGAACAGATCGCCCGGTGAGCGCGTATGGGTGGCGGACTGCAACGCCGAAGCCGCGCTGAAACTCACCGCGGCGCGGTCATTGAGCGCGATCGCCAGCCCACCGCTGACCTGGATCGTATGGCCCAGGGAGACCTCCGCCGGCGTCACCGTGCCCACCACCGGCGAGATGTCGTCGAAACCCTGCGGCCGGTTGTAGATATAGCCGAGGTTGCCGAACAGGATCACCGGATCGTAGGTCCGCAGCACCGAGATGTTGGCCGTCGCGCTCCAGACGCCGCTGCCGGTAGGAAGATTCGCCGGCACGTTGAGATTGGTGTTGTCCGGGTCGGCGGAGATCAGCTTGAGCCCGAACGGATCGCGCCCGGTGGGTGCGCGCACGCGCAGGCTGGCGACAACGTCCGGCCAACGCGCCGACTCCTTCACCAGCTGGTAGTAACCGGCGATGCTGGCATCGCCCATGCCCTGCGAACGGACCGACACTTCGCTCAGCGCCGTCGATGCACCGCCCGCGCCACCGCTGACGAAGCGCGTGTCGCGAAAGACATAGGGCAACGTGCCTTCGATGCTGAAGCGGTCGCTGAGGCCATACCGTCCGGTGACGTCGAAGGTCGCGATGGTCGCCTTCGACTGGTCCAGGTTGATCGTGCCGAGGAAGATCGCATCCAGGGCAAGAAACCCGCTCAGGGTCAGCTGGCGCCGGTCGTAATAGGCATAGCTGAAGCCGGTGTCGACAGTGAAGCGCTTCTCGAACAGTGGCGCGTGCTCGCGGATCACGAGTGCCTTTTCCTGTTCGCGGCGCCTGGCGTCTTCCTCACGCCTCGCCTCGCCGACCTGCAGCGGCGTATCCGCCGATGGCAATGCCTGCCCGCCCGGCTCCGCGGTACGCGCGACCGCCTGCCCGGTAAGGCCGCGGCCCCGGGCCTGGGCCAGCTGCAGCTCCTCGACCTGCGCCCGCAGGCGGTCGATTTCCCCCTGTTGCACCTGGAGTTGTTCGCCCAGCGCATGGATCTGCCGCATGACGTCCGCGGAGGCTTCTTCCGCGGGCTCGGCGGCCGCGGCCCCCGTTCCAAACACGAGCGCCGCCAGAATCAGCGGCGCGGCGCGCGTAGGCGATATATGGAACTGCGACATTGGAATTCCCCTTGGAGGCCTGCGCCCGATTCAGTGCGGCAGGCCGGTCAATGCGAGCAGTGCCTGCTGGATGCCCGCCTGCTGCAGCGCGAGCGTGGGCATCGCCATCGTCATCATCTGCAGCTGCATCGTGTTGCTGGCGGAGAACCCGTTGCCGGCCAGCTGGCCTACCTGGGTGATCGAGCCGCCATCGCCATAGGTACCCGTGGTGATCCGTTGGCCGACGTCGGCGCCGGTGGCGCCGACACCGAGACGGATCCCGCCGCCTTCAAAGCTGACATACGCCGTCATGTCGCCCGTGCGGGATAGCTGCCCCGCGACGCCGTTATAGGTTCCCGTATCGCTCGAAAGGCTGCCGATCTGGATGGCGGCAAGGTTGCCCATGCGGTTTCCATTCCCTGCTATCTGGCTGATCTGCCCGATTCCCTTGACATGCAGCGTATCGCCACCGATCACGATCGCGCCGCCGCCGGTCGGCGCCGGGCTGCTTCCGGCCTGCGTGTCCGTGCTGCTGCCGATCCGCACCTCGAATCCGTTGCCGTTGCGGCGGATGTAGACCGAACTGGTGGCGTTCGCCGTGCCGCCTTCCGCGGTGGCTAGGCGCGAGACCAGTTCGATCCGCACGCCCACCAGCATGTCAGCACCGAAAAACCGGCCGCTGATCGACCCCAGCGTCGCGTCGTCGACCGTCTCCGCGGCCACCGGCGTGATCCAGGGCGAGTGGGAAGAAGAAGGCAGCGCGGTCGCCGGGAAGGCGGCCGCCACTGCCACGAGGGCCACGAGCAACACGTGGGGGAGGGGACGGTTGTTCATGGATCACCTCGTAAGCGGAAATAGCGCGACGGCTAGAACAGGTCGGCGCGGACCAGCCCGAGCTCGACGATCGGCACCGGCTGGGTCATGCGGTTGAGCGTTTCGACGCGGCGCTCGAGCGCGATGGAAGCGCGGCTGTCGAGCAGCGTTGAATCGAGCAGCGGACGTTCACTGACGATGGCGAGAACGATCCCGTTCCAGCTGTCGACGAAATCCTGTTGGGTCATGACGCGATGGCCAAGCGCGGGGTCGGCGACGAATACACGCCCCGATTGCGCGCCCTTGACGACGACGAAGTGCTTGTAGCCTTTCAGGTCGAGCAAGGCGATGACCGGAACGCGCAGGCGATACAGCGCGGAGGGATCGATCCTGAAACCCTGTGCTTCAAGCCCGCGTTTTTGCACGTATCGCTTCATGTCGAGCATCGAGAAACCCTGCTTGACGATGGTGGCGACATCCGTGCCGACCATCATCCTGCGGATCATTTCGGTCTCACTCACGTCCTCGCCATAGCCGGCGCGCAACAAGGTGGCGAGCGCGGCGGAGCCACAGCTGAAGTCGTATTGCTGGCGAACGAGATCCCGGTAGCGCAGATCGCGCAGTGTGGTGGCGGCTTTCGTTGCCGGGCCGACTCCCAGCAGGCTGCCACTGACCTGGGCACCGGCCGGGCATGCGATGAGAAACAGGGCGGCGGCGAGCAGGCGGATCATCGGTTTCTCCATGAGGCCCACGACGGTCACCCGTCGTGGGCACAAGGGCCGGGCGCAAGGGCACCCGGCCTTTTCCACGACTTACTGGCCGCAGGCGTTGCAGGTCGACGAGGCGATGGCGAGCCCGTTGTGCTGCACGTTGCCCACGCCGGAGGCGACGTTGACGCCGATGTTGCCGGTCGCGCCGAGCAGCGCATTGCCGCCGAAGGTGGCGATCAGGTCGAGGTCGCCACGCGAGCTGTCGAGCGAATTGCTCATCGTCATCTGCTCGCTGTCGGAGCTGGCCTTGGCGATCACCGCGCCATCGGCGATGGAAGCCGCCATGCCGTTCGACTGCGCATTGCCGACGCCCGCCGCGACGTTGACGCCCACATTGCCGGCCACGCCACCAAGCGCGTCACCATCCAGCGTCGCGGTGTAGAACGTGCCCTGTTCCTCGGACGATGCGCTGTTGCCGGCCGATGCCTGCGTCGAGAACACCATCGCGGTAGCCATGGCACCGCGGCGGACATCGTTGTCTTCGTCATGGCTTGCTGGCCCGACCAGGCCCTGGTCGTCGGAATCGTCCGGATCATCGCTGCCGGTGCCGTCATCGCTCTTGGCGAGTGACAGGTTGGTGATCGCGGCATCGTTCGACTGCGCATTGCCCACGCCTGCCGAAACGTTGACGCCGATGTTGCCGCTGGCGCCGTTCAGCGCGTTGTCGCCGAAGGAGGCGGTGTGGTCGCCATCACCACTGGACGAGTTGCCGAAAGCGGCCTGGTCCTGGTCGATCGTGGCCGCGCCCTCGGCATTGACGCGGATGCGACCACGCACTGCGACCTTTCCGTCCACATCGATGTGGTTTGAAATGTTGGTGTATGTGTTGGTCTCCGCATCGTCACGGCTCTGGGCCATGGCGGGGGTCGCGAAGACAGCGGCGACTGCGAGAGCGAGAAGGCTCAGTTTGACGTTCATGGGGGGTCTCTCCTGTTGAGTGGGTGCTGCACTTGCTGCTAAGGCGCGCTGCCGGGAATCCGGAGCACGATGGCGTTCGCCGACGCATTGCCGACGCCCGCGGTCTGGTTGAGCTGGAGCACTCCTTGCGGGCGCGTGATCGCCCCGGCGTCGATCCGCGCTTCACGCACGGCGGCGGGAGATAGGGCTTCGGGCTCTAACGAATTGCCGGAACTGACCGCCGCGAGTGCGGCGGTATCGATCGCCTGTGCGAAAAACACCAAGGCATCGGCATCGCAGGCGGCGATCGCAAAAAGATTGAGCTGGGCATTGGCGGCGCCGGCTGCCTGGTTCACGGCGAGAACGCCGGTACCCAGCGAAAGCGCGTTGCCGGTGATGCGCGCGGAAGCGTCGCGGCCCAGATCATCGGCGGCGACCTCCGTGGCCTGGCTCGCCATCGCCATCGCGTTGCCGCCCGCACCCAGCGTGATCGCCCCGACATTGGCCTGGGCATTGCCGCGGCCGGCCGCCATGTTGATCGACGCGATGCCCGACAGCGCAGTACCTGCATTGCCTTCGATCACCGCGATGTCATGCACGGGCGGCGCGGCATCGGCGGCATGCGCCGTCGCGATACCTGACAGGGCGAGCAGCAGCAGGCGGATGGTGGCCATCACGGGCCACCGCCAGTGGTCGAGCGGGAGACGGCCTGTACCACCAGTCCGCTTAGGCCCGTGCCGATCCGTCCGATACCGCCGGTCGCGCCCGCCATGGCGCCTAGTGGCGCATGGCCGGCTGAGCCCGCCTGACGACCCGCCAGGCTGGTCATCGGCAGGCGGATCGCATCGGCTGTCCCGAACAGCGGGGCGCCGGTACGGGAGCCGAGGGCGCCCAGTACGTCGTCACCGACCGCCTGTCCGAGCACTCCTTCGACGCTGCCGTGGAAGGCGCGCCCCGCAAACACCGGGGCCTGCACCAGCACCGGGTTCTGGTCAGCCTGAAGGCCACGGTAGGCGACGCGCGGGTTGACCGAACGAGCGATGACCAGCTGCTGGTCGGCGTTGCGATCGGCCGGGACAGCCTGCGCCCTCGCCGTGGGGGCGAGGCAGAGCAGCAGCAGCGGGGGGAGCAGGTGGGCTTTCACGGGAGGCGCCAGTCATGCGGTGACAGCCGACCTGGAGCCAGTTACGTGCCAACTTCTTAAGCTCTTGTTTAGAAAGGTTTTCTTCGTGTGTAGATCGCGCGCAGGCGCCGTGAGGACGCGAAAACGTTTCAGTGCCGCAACGTCATTGGCCGTAACCGCTTCGGATGGACGGGGCCTACCACCGCTCCGCAGCCAGCGCCTTCCCGGCGGAAAGCCCCGCCTGCGGGGCCTTTCGACCCGCGCCACGCGCCCCTGCAGGCATCGTTGCAGCCGTGCAACGCCCCGCCCGTGCGACGATCGCGGACCCGCCCTGCCCATCGCCACCATGACCGCTCCGCCATCGCACGTCCCCGGCGATTTCATCGAAGTGATCGAGGACGCCTTCGATCCGTCCTGGTGTGCGCAGGTGATCGCGCGATTCGGCGCCAGCGCCCAGACCGAGCCCGGGCGCGTGGGCGGCGGCGTGTTCCCGGACATGAAGGACAGCCTGGATCTCACGATCACCCACCGCGAGGCGTGGATCGACGTGGTGAACACGCTCAATGAAGGCGTGATCCGCGGATTCGTGCAGTACCTGCGCCGCTATCCGCACACGCTGGTGGCGCCGCTGATGCTCGAGACGCCGGGTGTGGACGGCAAGGGCCGGCGGCTCACCGCCGAGCGCCTGGCCACGATGGACGATGCCGAACTGCTGCCGATCGTGATGCACGTGTTCCGCCCCGGCGCGATCAACCTGCAGCGCTACACCGGCGGCCGCGGCGGTTATCCGTACTGGCATTGCGAGCTGTATCCGCGCGATGGGCAGAGCGAGACGCTGCATCGCCACGTGCTGTGGACGGTCTACCTCAACGACGGCTTCGACGAGGGCGAGACCGAGTTCCTGTACCAGGATCGCAAGATCAGGCCCAGGACCGGCGCCCTGCTGATCGCGCCGGCGGCGTTCACGCACACGCATCGCGGCAACCGCCCGCAGGGCGGCGACAAGTTCATCGCGACGAGCTGGGTGCTGTTCCAGCGAGCCCAGACGCTGTTCGGCGCAGGCTGAGCCGCCAGGCAAACCGCGGCAGAAGTGCGCATCGCCCCGGCTCACGCCGATGCTTTACGGCGGCGCGGTCCTTGCGCCTCGGTAGCAGACGGTAGGCGGTGGCCTCAGGGGCGCGAATGGTTGAGCACGAGCCAGTACAGCCCCACCTGCTTCACCGCCCAGACGAACTGCTCGAAATCGACCGGCTTCTGGATGTAGCTGTTGACGCCCAGCGCATAGGTCGCCTCGACGTCGAACGGCTCGGTGCTGGTGGTCAACACCACCACCGGCAACGCGCGCGTCGCCTCGTTGCCGCGGATCGCCTGCAGTACTTCGCGGCCGTCCACCTTGGGCAGGTTGAGGTCGAGCAGCACCAGCGAGGGAAGATCCGCCGGATCGCGATCGGCGAAACGCCCGCGCGCGAACAGGTAGTCGAGGGCTTCCGCGCCGTCGCCCACCACCGCGAGCTGGTTCGCGATCTTCGCCTCGTCGAAGGCGAGCCGGGTCAGCTCGACATCGTCGGGATTGTCCTCGACCAGCAGGATTTCCTTATGCATCTCGATTGTCCCCTTCGCCGGCCACTGCCGGCAGGTCCACGGTAAAGGTGCTGCCTTCGTCCACGCGTGAATCGGCCGAGACGAAGCCGCCATGCCGGCGCGCGATGCGCTGGGCAATGGCCAGTCCAAGCCCGTGTCCTGCGCCCTGCTCGACACCGTGCAGGCGCTGGAACGGCTCGAACAGCTTGTGCGCATAGTGCATGTCGAAGCCGCAACCGGTATCACGGACCTGCATCCGCAGGCGGCCGCCGATCCGCTCGCCAGCGATCTCGATCCGCGCGACATCGCAGCCACGGGTGAATGTCCAGGCGTTCTCGACCAGCGCGCGCAGCAGCTGCTTGAGCAGCCGTTCGTCGCCCCAGGCGCGCAACCCGGGCTGCACGATCAGGCTCACATCGCGCGCTGCGTCGGCATCCTGAAGTTCCGCGCCCACCCACTCGGCGAGCAGGCTCATGTCGACATCCTGCGGCTGCAGTTGTGCGCTGGCCGCGCGCGAGAGTTCACCCAGTGCGGTAAGCAGCGCACCCATGCGGGTCGCCGCCGTGCGGATACGCGAGAGATGCATCCGCTCGGCGGCATCGAGTTTCGACGCCGCGCGATCTTCCAGCAGCTTGGCGAAACTGTCGATCGAACGCAGCGGTGCGCGCAGGTCGTGCGCGACGGTATCGGCGAACATCTGCAGCTGGCGCTGCTCCTCGCCGCGATCGACGCATTCGAGTTGCCACTGCGCGAGCCACAGGCGTGAATCGCCGACCGCCTGCAGGTGCAGGCGGCCATCGGGTCGGGACGTCACCGCCAGCGGGGCCTGTTCGGCGAGCTCGGCGCAGTTCGCCTCGCTGCCCAGCAGCAGGCCCAGCGTGCTGTCGGCCTGTGGCGTGAACTGCCGGTCGAAGGCGGCATTGGTGGCGAGCAGGCACCCGGCTGCGTCGACGAGCGCGGTGGGCGCCGCGCAGGCTTCGACGAAGCCGCGCAGGTCGGAACCGGAGCCGGTAGGCTGGAAGCCAAGTGAAGACACGTATCACCGCATCGGGGAACGGAGTGAAATTCTAGCCTCGCGTCGTGATGGGCCACTACACGGAACTTTCCCGAGACTCGCGCCATGGACCTGCACCAGATCGAGTTCCTGCTGATCCTCGCGGGCGCCCTGTACCTGTTCGTGAGCGAGCGGCTGCGCGTCGACGTGACCGCGATGCTCACCCTGCTCGCGCTGGTCGTTACCGGCGTGCTCGATTCGAAGCAGGCGCTGTCGGGCTTTGCGAGCGAGCCGGCGATCATCGTCGCCGCGGTGTTCGTGATCTCCGGTGCGCTCGCCGCCACCGGCATCACCGAGCGGCTGGGGCAGTGGATCGGCCGCGCGGCGGGCCAGGCGGAGTGGCGCGCGATCCTCGTCATCATGCCGGCGGTGGCATTGCTTTCATCGTTCACCCACCACGTGATGGTGACCGCGATGATGCTGCCGATCGTCACCCGCTTCGCGCAGTCGCGCGGGCTGTCGGCGTCCAAACTGCTGATGCCGATGTCGCTGGGTGCGTCGCTTGGCACCACCCTCACGCTGGTGAGTGCGCCGGCCTTCCTGCTCGCCGCCGACCTGCTGGAGCGCAAGGGCGTCGGCGAATTGCACGTGTTCTCGATCACACCGATCGGCTTCGCGCTGGTGCTGCTGGGAATTCCCTACATGCTGCTGGCGCGCTGGCTGCTGCCCCGGCGCAGCGGCACCACGGGCGATGACGAATTCCTGCAGCTGGGCCTGTATCGCACCGAGCTGCGCGTCACCGCGGAGGGCAGCTGGAACACGCGGCCGCTGTCGGAGTTGAAGCGTGCGCTGGGCGGCCGGATGCGCCTGCACGGCTGGATGCGTGATGGCCACGTGCGTCACGATCTGGGCGATGCGAGCCCGTTGATCGCCGGTGACGTGCTGCTGGTGGAGGCATCGGCCGATGCGCTGGCCTCGCTGCATGATGATCCCGGGCTCGACCTCGATGCGGTCACGCGCTTCGGCGGCGATGCCGATGGCGACGGCGAGCCGCAGCTGGTGCAGGCGCTGGTGGCACCGGCGTCGGAATTCATCGGCCACACCGTGCGCGAGCTGGATTTCGCGCGGCGCTTCCATGCGGTGGTGGCCGGGCTGTGGCGCCGGCATGGCCCGTCATCGCTGCGGCTCGCCGATGCGCGGCTGCGCGAAGGCGATCTGCTGGTGCTGTGGGGGCGCGCCTCGCGCTTCGCGGAACTGGCCGCGCACCATGGTTTCCTGATGCTGATGCCGTTCGGAGGCCAGGCGCAGCGGCGCCTGCGCGCGCCCCTGGCGCTGGGCATCCTCGTCGGCACCGTGTTCTGCGCGGCGACGGGCTGGCTACCCGCGCCGCTCGCTTTCCTGTTCGGCGCGGTAGCGATGGTGGCGACGCGCTGCGTCGATATCGACCAGGCGTACCGCGCCATCGACGTGCGCATCTTCGTGATGATCGCTGGCGTGATCCCGCTCGGCATCGCGATGGAATCCACCGGCACCGCGCAGCTGCTCGCCGGCGGGCTGCTGCGTTACATCGCCGGCTGGCCCGCGCTGGGCGTGCTGCTGGTGATGTTCACCGCCGCCGCCCTGCTCACCCAGGTGCTGTCCGACGGTGCGACGACGGTGCTGCTCGCGCCGGTCGCGCTGAGCGTCGCGCAGTCGCTGGGCCTGCCGCCGACACCGTTCGTGGTGTGCACGGCGCTCGGTGCGGTGGTCGCCTTCCTCACGCCGATCGGCCATCACGGCAATCTGCTGATCCTCGGGCCGGGCCAGTACCGTTTCGGCGACTTCCTGCGCATCGGCCTGCCGCTCACCGCGATGATCGCGTTCGTGAGTGCATGGATGGCGCGCTGGCTGTGGCTGGGCGGGCCGCTGTGGCCGGCCTGAGGGCGCGTTAGGGTTTGCCGGGCGCCTGTGAAGCGCGCGGCAGGACCACCTCGAACGTCGTGCCCGTGGTTTCCGACGAGGTCACGCCGATGGTTCCGGCATGGGCCTGCGCGATTTCACGCGCGATGTAGAGACCCAGGCCGAGGCTGGTCGAATGGCTGCCATCGTCTTCGGTCTCATCGGCCGGCAACTGCACCAGTGGCTGGAAAATGAGCTCGCAGGCGGCCGCGCGTATCGGTTTGCCGTAGTTGGTCACGCGGATGACCAGGCTATGCGGTTTGCCATGGGCCTGGACGCGCACCGGGCTGCCAACGCCGCCGTGCTGCACCGCATTCACCAGCAGGTTGGTCACCAGCTGCTGCAGCCGGATGCTGTCGAACTCGCCATGCGTATCGCCGTCCAGCGTCAGCTCGAAGGAGGCGGCGGGAAAGGTCGCGCCAGCGTCGGTCACCGCGGCGCGCAATGCGGCGCCCACGTCGCATGGGGCAGGCGTGGTGGGAATTCCCTTGCCCATCTGCACCCGCGTGTAACCGAGCAGGTCGTCGACCATGTGCTTCATGAAACGCGCCGACCGCGTGGTACGCATGCCCAGGGCATGTACCTGGTCGCGCGCCAGGTCCGCGCGCGTCAGCATTTCGCCCACCATCGCGACATTCGCCAGTGGCGATCGCAGGTCGTGGCCCAGCACGGCAAGGAACAGTTCGCGGGTGAGGTCGGCGCGCTCGGAATAGGAGACGATCGACTGCGCCAGCGCCTGGTCGACCGCTTCGTTGAACCGCACCATGTCGTCAACGACCGCCTAGGTGACCACGCTCTCGGTCGGCAACCAGAGCCGCAGCACGGTAGCGCGCAATGCGCGGAATTCCGCGCTCAGCTGCAACAGGGTGAAGTCATTGGCCTGCCGGAGTGCTCCGTGCTCGGTCGCCGCGTGCGGCTGGCCGACCTCGTCCGAATCACCCTGCGATTTGGTGAACTGCGCCTTCGACGACTGCGAGCCCGCCAGGTCGGCGGCCAGGTCACGCAGGATCTCCGCGGCGTGGTCGCGTAATGCCAGGTTGCTCATGCCGCCCTGCCCTGGCGCGTTGCGTCGCGCGAAGGTGTCCCATTCGGCAAGGATGGGTTCGATGTGCGATTCAATGAAGCGGGACAACGACATGCGGTGGCTCCGCTGACGGATGGGGAATGTTCGGCCGGCGGCCCGTCGACGGGCCGTGTTCAAGCCGCGGTCACTGCGGGAACCCAGTGTAGGGCCTGCCGATGGAGC